>VYGS01000077.1 GCA_009841725.1 Gammaproteobacteria bacterium | reverse complement strand
AATGGACGCAGATCAATTTGTATTAATGATAAGCACTAATTCAAAATCAACATAAATTTAAATCTAAACAAAACTGAAATGGAGTTGGTATATGCCATATGAACTTGAAAAATCTATTAGCGCAAAAAAAGCGATTGATGCGATAAACAGCCGGATCTTCCTATTGCCAGCAATTCAGCGTAAGTTCGTTTGGAGCACTCATCAGATCTGCGACTTGTTCGATTCGATCATGTGCGGGTATCACATTAGCACTTTCATGATGTGGGAAATTACAAGCGACTGTAACAAAAACAATTATAGATTTTATGAGCTTCTGAAGAATTACTGTCAGAGATTTAATGAAGACAATCCATATATAAAGACCGGAGCAAATTATCCAGACTTCAAGGCTATTATCGATGGTCAACAAAGACTGACATCTTTATACATAGGTTTGTGTGGAACATATGCTTATAAACAACCCCGGGTTTGGTGGCCAAGTACCATGGATGAAAACATACTGCCACCGAGAAGGCTGTATCTTGATCTCGCGCAGCCTCTGTTTTCTGATGATGATTCACTAAATCAGTACAATTTCCGATTTCTGACAGAAACACAATATCAGGATTCATTGGCTGAATCTAAAGAACACTACTGGTTCTGTTGTCATAAAATTTTAGAATTTGAACAGGTTGACGGGGCGAGCAATGTATGGAATAAAGTCATAAAGCCTTATCTTGAGCGTAGTGGTTTATCTGATAACGAGTTTGCTGAACAGACCCTCTGTCGATTGTACGATGTGGTCAGGACGGAGAAAATTATCCATTATTTCAATATAACCGATCAGAATATTGATCAGGTTCTTGATATCTTTATTCGAACCAATAGTGGTGGAACTAAACTTGAATTCTCAGACTTATTGACATCAATAGCTGTTGCAAATTGGAAAGGAGATTTTCGTCAAGAGATCGAAAATTTGACAAAATATATCCAGCAAAGTGACATGGGATTTTATATTGAGAGGAATTGGGTTTTAAAATCATGTCTAATGCTTACTGATGCGGATGTTCGATTTAAAGTTAAAAATTTTAACGCTGAACAGGTGAAAAAAATACAATCTGAATGGCAAAAAATAAAAGATTGCATCAAAGAAACCTTCCTACTTGTACGTCGTCTTGGTATTAATCAACAGTCGCTGATATCCAAAAATGCTGTAATTCCTGTTTGCTACTATCTCTATAAAAAAACCAAAAATGGCAGACCTTTATATCACGATATAAATAATTTGGCTATGTACAGTGAACAACGTTTGGAAATCGGTCGATGGTTTTACATGGCCTTGCTCAAAGGAGTTTTTGGCGGACAGGCTGATACGACTCTGACGAGCATGCGCGATGTTTTAAAAGAAAATTTCCAAAAAACAGAATTTCCTTTAGAGGAGATTATTGAACGATATAAGACTACTAACAAAGACCTTCGTTTCGATGATGATTACATAGAAAACCTATTGGACAATCCACATGGAGAATGTCGCTGTCGAGCACTCCTCCACCTTCTTATCCCTCAAATTAATCCGAATGAGATATTCCATATCGATCATCTGCACCCCAAGAGTGCTTTTGAAAAGAAGTCTCTTGAGAAACATGGCTTTCTCAAGGATGATGAAGCACTGCATGAATTTTTTTCTGATGCAAAGCATTGGAATTCCATAGCAAATCTTCACTTGCTAAACGACTCGCAGAATCTCTCCAAGACCGATAAGACACTGTCCAATTGGCTCAATGATTCAAACCTGACAGCAAAAGATCTGCTTGTTGAAGGAATCGGGTTGGAATTTGAAGCGTTCAAACAATTCTATAAGCACAGAAGATCAAACTTGAAAGAAAGGTTGATAAGTCGGATTTTCATGCCAAGTGAGCTCCCGACAACTCCAATCGAAGATTCGGATGAAGAGGTGGTTGAAGATGAAAATGCCCTGAATTTTCGATAGCGGTTTTTATTTTCCGAACGTTTTTGCAAATCTTGCATTATGCAGGACTGAAGTTTGTACCTTCAATCATTTTGAAATTGAACCCCTACCGCATTTTCCGAAAGCCCGCCATGACAACTCAAGCCGATTCCGGAAACAAGACCGGCGAATCCGATACGGCCGGTGCCGTGCAAATCAGGAAAATCGCGGACATGGACGACGGTCAGCGTATCGACAACTACCTGATCAAGATCCTGAAAGGGGTTCCCAAATCCAGAATCTATCGGGCGGTCAGAAACGGAGAGGTGCGTATCAACGGTTCTCGTGTCAAGGCAGACAGTCGGGTCCGAATCGGGGACCGGGTGCGCATCCCCCCGATCCGGACCGCAACGCCTGGCGGGAAGCGGAGAGGATCATCGGGCCATGCGTGGCCGATTCCGGTTCTTTACGAGAATTCGGGTCTGATGGTGGTCGACAAGCCTTCCGGGCTTGCCGTGCACGGGGGAACCGGGATCGAAAGCGGGTTGATCGAGATCATCAAGGAGAAGATGGGACCGGATTCGGCCATTCAGCTGGTGCACAGGATTGACCGGGAAACCTCCGGGTGCCTGATGCTTGCCAAGTCGCGCTCGATGCTGCTGAAGCTTCACAACGACATGACTTCGACTGGCCGGATCCGCAAGCAGTATCTGGCTCTGGTGATGGGCGGGCCCGAAGCGGACAGGGTGGATATCCGTCTTGCGCTGGGGAAGAAGGCCGGGGGCGGCGATCACCGGATCAAGCCGGATGAACAGGGCCGGCATGCCCGGACCGTCGTGACGGTGGAAGAGCGGCTCGACGGCGCCTCGCTGGTTCGAATCGATCTGGTGACCGGCCGCATGCATCAGGCTCGTGTCCACTGTGCCGAATCCGGGTTTCCGATAGCGGGAGACAGCCGTTACGGAGACCGTCAGTTCAACAGGGCGATGAGGGCACTGGGACTCGGCCGGCTGTTCCTGCATGCGCACCGTCTTTGCCTGCCCGGCCCGGATGATCGTGACATGACGGTGACGGCGCCATTGCCCGAATCGCTTGAGACGGTTCTCGAATCGCTGGGATCGAAAGGGGTGGAGTGAGCCGATGAAACCGTATCGCCTGCTGGTATTCGACTGGGACGGAACCCTGATGGACTCCAGCGAGAAGATTGTCAATTGTTTTGTTGCGGCCACTTGCGACAACCGCCTTGCGGCCCCCGAGCCCGAAAAAATCGTGGAACTGATCGGGCTGAATCTGCCCGAATGCTTCGCCAGGCTTTTTCCCGAGCTCGGATCCGCCGAGATTTCGCGGCTCGTGGTGAGTTACAGGGAACACTGGATGTTTCGGGACACGACTTCGATGCGGTTGTTTCCCGGCGTCGAGAAGGGCCTCGAGCAGCTCGATGATGTCGGGTATCTGCTGTGTGTCGCGACCGGCAAGTCCGCAAGGGGGCTTCAGCGGGCACTGGACGATACCGCGCTTGGGGGCCGGTTCGTGTACACCCGCTGCGCGGACCAGGGTCGCCCCAAGCCCCACCCGGAGATGCTGGAGAACATTCTTTCCTTCACCGGGGTGTCGCGGAGCGAGGCCGTGATGATCGGGGATACGGTGTTCGATCTCGAAATGGCGGCGAATGCCGGCATGGACGGTTGGGGCGTTGCCTACGGATCCCATTCGGCAGAAACGTTGCAGGGCTTGTCCTGCCGGGACGTGGCTCTCAATTTCGGTGAGATCGTTGAGTTGCTGGAGATTGCGCGATGAAGGCCGGATCGAATTGGGTGCGATGGGTCGAGATCGGTACCCTGGACTGTTTTGAGGACGCGAGAACCGCGATCACGTTCGACATCGACAGGGACCGCTTTCTGGTCGGCTTTGCAATCCGGTACCGGGGAAAGGTCCATGCCTATTGCAACCGGTGCCCGCACAACGGCTCCAGGCTGGACTGGGTTGAAGGCGACGTCTTCGACGAATCAGGGCGGTATCTGATCTGCGCAACGCACGGGGCGGTTTTCGAGCCGGACAGCGGGAAATGCGTCGGCGGTCCATGCCTGAACCAGGCACTGGTCCCTCTCGATGTCACGATTGACGGGAGACGGATTTTCGTGGACATCCGTTGTCCCGTCGGGACCTGAGTTGCCCCGAATGGATTGCTCTTGACATTTTTCCTATCTCCCAGAATTTGGTGTGCTAATTTTGGTGATCAGCGATAGTCGATGATTGCATTGCCGTCGGCAATTCAATCCACCATCTCCTGCTTTGCAGATATTCTGATCCCAAGAACCTTCATCACTGCAAGCGTCGAGCGTAATGTCGGATTGCCTTCCTTGCTGAAGGAACGGTAAAGCTGCTCGCGCGACAGCCCGGTTTGCCTGGCAATCTCTGTCATTCCCTTGGCTCGGGCAACAACGCCCAAGGCGTGGTTGATATAAGCCGGATCGCCCGATTCGAAAGCATCTTCCATGAAGCCAGCAATAGCCTGGCTTGAGTTCAGATGCTCAGCCGGGTCAAATGTTGTCAGTTTTTCAGTCATAGTTATTCACAGTTGTTAGCCAGATTCTGTGCAGTCTTAATGTCATGCGCCTGCGATTTTTTGTCACCTCCGCATAGTAGAATGATGATTGCATTGCTACGCCTCTGAAAATAAATGCGATAGCCGGGACCGTAATGAATACGAAGTTCGCTCACCCCTCGCCGACTGGCTTGATATCTCCAGTATGACCATATGACAAGCGATTCAACCGAGAGGCAATGAGACCGACCGCCTTTTTATCTCGAAATTTGTTCAACCATTTGCGAAAGATTTCTGTTTCCTTCAATTCAATCATGCCTTAATTGTAGTTTATATGCAACACAAAGATCAATAGCATGTCCAACCAGAGGCCTGTAGAGTGTGGATGAGGAATCATCGGAGGGTGATTATCATGCTGCAGGCACATCGAGTACAGAGCCTCGAAGAAGTGAGACAGGCGGTTCAAGGGACGGGGCCGATCGAGTTCAGACTCACTTCTCGTTGGACATTAACTCTAATTCTTTCTCAATCAATAAATAGGCAGTAAAATACCAAATCGTAGAGATGGCAGTCGGAACCAGTGGCTAAATCAAAATCCAATACCCTCAAGAAATCCGCCTCCAAATTCAAGCTGGAATTTTCCGACAGGCTTCTTTCCCTGTTCAGGGAGATCAAGCTGATCGTGCTGATTTTCCTGGCGGGATATCTGCTGATCGCCCTGGTCAGCTATTCGCCCGAGGATCCGGGGCCGATGCATTCAAGAAGCTCTGGCGAGATTGCCAATCTGGGCGGCTATGTCGGAGCCTGGATCGCGGACTTCATGTTCAACCTCTTGGGGCGTTCCGCCTATCTGCTTCTGTTCTTGTGCGTGGCGACCGTGTTTTACAAGTACAGGCAGCGTCTGTCGGAAAGCCGGACCTCCAGCGGCGCCATGGTGCTTCTTATCGGCTTCGTTTCCGCCATGGCGGGAAGCTGCGGATTGGAACATCTCTATTTCGCCTCATCCGATACTCCGCTGCTGTACCCGTTCGGCGGCATGGCGGGCCAATTTTTGGGATCCTCATTCGCCTCGGGATTCGGGATGGTCGGCGCCTCGTTGATTCTTCTGGCCCTGTTCATCACCGGCATTTCAATCGTCCTGCATGTGTCCTGGTTCGCGGTCATGGATCGGATCGGTTACGAAGTGTTCAGGGTGGTCGACTGGGCCCGCAATCGCACGGAGGTGTCCATGGACCACATGGCCGGGCGGAAAACAAAGAAGAAGCGCACCATGGCGATCAAGGATTTCCAGAAATCCATGCAGGATCGCAAGACGCCGACGATCATCCCGAAGGCGCCGGTTGCCAAGAAAAGCGAGAGGCTCCAGAATGAGGCGCAGCAAAGCCTCATCAAGGATTCGGGCGGCGGAGAAGCGCTTCCCGAGCTGTCGCTGCTCGATCCGTCTTCCGGGGAAGGCCACGGGTATACCCGGGAGTCGCTGGAAGCCATGTCAAGGCTGCTCATCAAGAAGCTCCTGGATTTTCATGTGGAGGCCACGGTCGAGGCCGTGCAGCCCGGTCCGGTCATCACGCGTTTCGAGATCGAGCCGTCGCCGGGAATCAAGGCCAGTCAGATCGTGGGCCTGTCCAAGGATCTGGCCCGTTCCCTCTCCGTCTCCAGCGTCAGGGTGGTCGAAAACATTCCCGGGAAGACCGTGATCGGGATCGAGGTACCGAACCAGAATCGCGAGATTGTCAGGCTGGTCGACGGACTGTCCTCCGAGGAGTACGAGCGCAGCACGTCGCCGCTGACGATGGTGCTGGGCAAGGACATCGGCGGCAACCCGGTCGTCGCGGATCTCGTGAAAATGCCTCATGTGCTGATCGCCGGGACCACGGGCTCCGGCAAGTCGGTTTGTGTCAATGCGCTGATCCTGAGCATTCTGTATAAATCCACGCCGGACCGGATCAGGATGATCATGGTCGATCCGAAATTTCTCGAACTGTCGGTCTACGACGGCATCCCGCACCTGCTGACTCCGGTCGTGACGGACATGAACAAGGCGACCAATGCGCTCAGGTGGTGTATCGTCGAGATGGACCGGCGTTTTCGGCTGATGGCCACCACCAAGGTCAGGAACATTTCCGGGTTCAACAGGAAGGTGGAGTTGGCAAAGCAGTCCGGCGAGCCCCTGTTCGTGCCGGAACCCGGCGATGAGGATGTCGACGAGATCGAACTCGAGGCATTGCCCTATATCGTCGTGATCGTTGACGAGCTGGCGGATCTCATGATGGTGGCCGGGAAGAAGGTCGAGGAGGTGATCATCCGGATCGCGCAACGTGCCCGAGCGGCGGGCATTCATCTGGTGCTGGCGACGCAACGCCCGTCCGTGGACGTGGTGACTGGCCTGATCAAGGCGAACGTGCCGACCCGCATCGCGTTCCAGGTGTCCTCCAAGGTCGATTCCCGAACGGTCCTTGACCAGATCGGCGCCGAGACCCTGCTCGGGCAGGGCGACATGCTGTTTCTGCCGCCGAGTTCGGGGTTTACCCAGAGGGTGCATGGATCGTTCGTTTCCGACCAGGAAGTTGGCCGGGTTGTCGCCCAGATCAAGAAGTCCATGGCTCCCGATTACCGTGAGGACATCACCGAGGGCGAGCCGGGCTCCGCATTCGGCGCTGGCGGGGACGGCGTGGACGGCGTCGGCGAGGAGGACCCTCTTTACGACGATGCGGTCGGTTTCGTGACGAAAACGCGCAAGGCCTCGATATCGGCCGTGCAGCGCGCGCTCAGGGTCGGCTACAACCGCGCCGCCCGGATGATCGAGTCGATGGAGCAAAGCGGGGTCGTGTCTGCGGCCGACAACGGCAAGCGGACCGTTCTGGTTCCGCCGCCGCCCGAATAGGCTATCTCGAGGCGATATGGTGAAACGCTGTCTTGCGTGGGTGACGGGGGTCTGGCTGCTGATTGCCGGTAGCACGGTCGAGGCCAGCCCGGGACTCGACTCGCTTCATTTCTTTTTCAGCGAAGTTCACAGTTTTGAATCACGATTCGGGCAGGTGATCCTCGACGAGTCGCTGGTCGAGCTGGACAGCGGCCAGGGCAGGGTCTGGGTGCAGCGGCCCGGCCTGTTTCGCTGGAGTTATGAGTTGCCGGACCGCCAGGAAATCGTCGGAGACGGGGCCCACGTCTGGGTCTACGACATCGAACTGGAACAGGTGACAGTGCGGCCTCAGGACGAGGCCATCGGAAAATCGCCGGCCATATTGCTGTCCGGCACCGGAAACATCGAGGACAATTTCGAGATTGTCGATATCGGCACACAAGGCCGATACGATTGGGTCAATCTCGTTGCCCGGGATGAAGAAAACGAGTTTCGGGAAATCCGGATCGGATTCGAGGACAATCGCCTGAGGTTGATGGAACTTCTGGATCACCTCGACCAGCGAACCCGGATCAGCTTTGTCGACATCAAGGAGAATGTCGAGGTGCCGCCCTCGACGTTCGAGTTCACCCCTCCCGATGGAGTCGACGTCATTGATGAATTCGGCCTTTTCGACTCCTGATGCCGACAGAACGCCGAGCCCTTGAGTCTGCGCGATTGATTGCCGCGCTCGTCCGATCCCTGAAAATCCTCCAATCCGTTTGAAACATGCTAGATCCCAAACTATTCAGACAGGACATGAACAAGCTGATCGAGAAGCTGCGACAGCGCGGGCATGAACTGGACATGGACAATTTCCTGAAGCTGGAGAATCGCAGAAAGGTTCTGCAGGAGCAGACCGAGACGCTCCAGGCGCGCCGAAACAGCGTTTCAAGGGAAATCGGCATCGCGAAATCTCAGGGCCGGGACCCGAAGGAACTGCTGGACTCGGTCGCCACGCTTGGCGACGAGTTGAAGAGCCGCATGTCCGACCTGGTGGACATCCAGTCCAGCCTCCACGACTTGCTGAGCGAAATTCCCAATCTGGCCCATGACAGTGTTCCGGTGGGACGGGACGAGCAGGACAATGTCGAAATTCGGCGATGGGGAACACCCGGAGCGGCCGACTTCGAATGGAAGGACCACGTCGAACTGGGCGAAGGCCTCGGGATGATGGACTATGAGCTTGCCAGCAAGCTTGCCGGCTCGCGGTTCGTCGTTCTCAAAGGCGCGCTGGCCCGGTTGCACAGGGCGTTGGCCCAGTTCATGCTGGACACGCATGTCGGGGAACACGGATATTCGGAAGCCAACGTCCCGTTGCTGGTCAACGAGACCACCCTTTACGGTACCGGGCAGCTTCCGAAGTTCGAGGAGGATCAGTTCAAGACCTCCGGGGATTCGTCCTACTACCTGATTCCGACGGCGGAAGTTCCGCTGACCAACACGGTTGCGGACCGGATTGTCGAGGACTCCGAGCTGCCCATGCACTGGGTCGCGCATACCGCGTGCTTTCGAAGGGAGGCGGGGTCTTACGGGCGGGACACCCGGGGAATGATCCGCCAGCACCAGTTCGAGAAGGTCGAGCTTGTGCATATCGTGAGGCCGCACGAATCCTACGAAACCCTTGAGGCCATGACGGGCCATGCTGAGACGATTCTCCGGAAGCTCGGCCTGCCGTACCGGGTGATCGCCCTTTGCACCGGTGACATGGGGTTCGCCGCCGCGAAAACCTATGACATCGAGGTCTGGCTTCCGAGCCAGAATCTTTACCGCGAGATCTCGTCCTGCAGCAATACCGAAGGATTCCAGGCGAGGAGAATGAAGGCGAGATGGCGGAATCCGGAAACGGGCAAGCCCGAACCGCTGCATACGCTCAACGGCTCGGGCGTGGCTGTCGGGCGCGCCCTGATCGGCGTGATGGAAAACCACCAGAACCCGGACGGGAGTATTACGGTTCCCGAAGCGCTTCGCCCGTACATGGGCGGCATGACGCGGATTGCCGCATAGGCCCGAACGTGTCGGCCGGAGCCCGGATTCCCCTCTGTTGATCAGCTAGCATGGGCCGACGGCATTACGTCGTAACAGGAGCCAGTTCCGGGATCGGCCTGGCGATTGTCCATCGGATGCTTGCCGAGGGGGCGGACGTCACGGCCGTTTCGCGGCGTCCGGCCGTTGTGCCGGAATCCGTACTTGCCGAAAATTCGGACCGCCTGAGAACGGCGGTTTGCGATCTTTGCGATTTTCGTGAACTGGATCGCTGCATGAAAGCGCTCACGAGCGGCAACGCGATTCTGGACGGCGTGGTGCTGTGCCACGGATACGGCGACTTCGGCAGTCTGGAGGAGTTTTCCGCAGAGCGGATCGAGCGGCTTGTCGACACGAACCTGGTCAGTCACATGCTGATTGTCCGGCATGTCATACCGATATTGAAGCGGCTTGGACGGGGCGATCTCGTCTTCATGGGATCGGAAACCGGAATCCGGGGACGGAAAATGGGTGCCGTCTACAGTGCGACCAAGTTCGCGATCAACGGCTTCGCCGAATCGTTGCGGGCCGAATGCGCCGCCGGCAACCTGAGGGTTTCCGTGATCAATCCGGGCATGGTCTATACCCCGTTTTTCGATGACCTGGACTTTCGTCCCGCCGATTGCCGGGACAATTTCATCGAGCCTGAGGATGTGGCGCGGATCGTCTCGACGATACTGGGCATGCCGCACGGCACCGTGATCGACAAGGTCAATCTGACCCCGCAAAAAAGAGTAGTGCGGAAAAAAGAGGATGATGCCGAGAGGACCGGTTCCGGTAACTGAACGATCAATGCCACGGCCGAATCGACCACGGGGACGGTTTGGGATAGAATTTCGAATTTACGCCCGGTTGACGTGCTGGTCGGCCGGATTCGGGCGGAGTCCCCGCCCGCAAACCGTTGTCCGGGATTTCGGGCAATCTTGGTATGAGTTTACGAGAATGATCAGGATGGCGATTGCCGGCGTTGCCGGAAGAATGGGCCGGGCAATTGTCCGCGAACTGTCGAGCGATGGCGGTCTGGAGCTGGCTTGCGCTCTCGAGTACCCGGGCAGCCCGTTTATCGGACAGGATGCCGGAGAGATTGCCGGCACCCGGCCTCTCGACATCCCCGTTCAGGGAGAGCGGATGTCCGGGCAATACGACGTGATGGTCGACTTCACCCGGCCGGACGGCGTCAGGGAGCATCTCGACATGTGTCTTGAATCCGGCAGCGCGATTCTGATCGGCACCTCGGGCCTGGATCCGGCTCACCACGACATGATCCGGGATGCCTCGGCCCGCATTCCGGTGATGCATGCGGCGAATACCAGCATCGGCGTGAATCTTTGTGCCGCGCTGGTTGAAGCGGCAAGCCGTGTTCTCGGCGATATTGTCGATATCGAGGTAGTCGAGGCCCACCATCGGCACAAGATCGACGCGCCGTCGGGCACCGCCCTGTTTCTCGGCGCGGCCGCGACGAAGGGGCGCGGATTCGCGTTTCCCGAATGCGGTGTTTTCGCAAGGGAGGGGGTGACCGGAAAAAGAGAGCCGGACACGATCGGCTTTTCGACGATCCGCGGCGGTGACATTGCCGGAGAGCACACGGTGATGTTCATCGGCGAGAAGGAACGGATCGAGATCACGCATCGGGCGATTGATCGCGTGATTTTCGCAAGGGGCGCGATTCGTTCGGCAAAGTGGCTGGCGGGCAGGAAGCCGGGACTGTATGCCATGAAGGACGTTCTCGAACTCGACTAGCCAAGGCGCATTCGGAACCGCGCAGAAGTCTCCGAGGGGGGCTTCGTGCGGACAGTCGACACGGCCGTTCCAGCCTTGCGAACGGAGTTGCCCGCCGCCCGCATACGGGTGTCGGAATTCGCGGTTACCCGGGTGCTTCGAACCAGAAACTCCGGCCCTGGAACGGGTAGCCGGGAACCGATATTCGGCTCCTCTTCTCTCCTGCGAACAGTCCCGTGAAATCGAGCGGCAACCCCGCTTCGTAGATCTCGGCCGCCGCTCCGGCAAATGAATATCTGTCGGATGACGTATCATCCGAAGGGTCTTCCGCTTGCAACAGGACCACCCGGGGCCGGGTACCGTCCGAGACGGCACTTTCCTCATCGGGCAATGCGGGCCATGCAGAGCGCAATTCCGTAACGGATTTCCCGCTCATGCCAATTCCGACGACGGTTTCCGTCCCGAATTCCGCGAGTGTCCTCAAGGCCTGATCCGGCGCAGCCGGTTCATGCGCATGCCGACTCCAGTATGTCGAATCCAGCGTCTCGCCCGGGCCGAGAGCCCGCGCCGTTACCGGGTTCACAAGCAAAATGGAGGGCAGCGCTGGCACGATCTTTCCGAGAATGTCGTCCGGGCTGCCCGGCATCGTATCCCCGGGCGACTCGTTCACCAGCGCGCCGTATCGTGCCGCGAGGCGCAGCCCATCGCCAAGGGTGAACACGCCTGCCGCGTGGGCGGCGGCGATTTCTCCCGGCCCTGTTCCGAGAACCGCGTTCGGGCGGACACCGATACTTGACCACAGCGCCGTGATGGCGCAGTCGAGAGCGTAGACGGCAGGATACGTCCAGGCCGGATCATCCAGATTCCCGGAGCCGTTGAGCATCGCGTCCAGCAAGGAGGCCCCTTGCTCGTCCCGAAAGATCGCATCGCAATAATCAAGCACCGAGCGCATCACCGGTTCTGCTTGGCAGAATTCGCTGTCGGACCCGATCCGGCGGGTGTTTCCGTCCGCGAAGACAAAGGCGGTTTTCCCTGCCGGCCGCGGTTTTGAAAATCCGCTGGATTCGGCAAGGGCGCGCAATTCTCGGCGAAGCGATTCGACGTCCCGGAACACGACGCCCGCCCGGTAGGGAAAATGATCCCGTCCCACGGAAGCGGTCCAGGCCATCTCCGAGAGGATGGATTCCACAGTATCGTCGGAATAATCCTCCAGGGAATGCCCGTCAAGCCAGCAGAGATAGCGGCCGGACAGCTCGCGCAGTGCCTCGCCGGATTTTCCCGAGAGGGGGAGCAGGCGTGTTCCGCGTGGACGGGACTTCTCCGTGGGCGGCGATTCCTCGACCGCCTCCGGCAGGGAAGCCTTTACGGACACGAAGGAACCCGCGTTGAAATGACGCGGAGAGTCCGGCGCGGAGACCGTCTTCGCTTCGGCGTATCCTTCCACAACGAGATGAGCGTTTGTTCCCGACAGGGCAAAGGCGCTGACCCCGGCCCGGGGCGGCCGGTCGTCGGAGGTCGGCCAGTCGATCGACTCGGTGGCCACCCGAACCGGAAGCGCGTCCCAATCGATATCCGGATTGGGAGTCTCGCAATTCAGATGGCGGGGGATGATCCCGTGCTTCATGGACAAGGCAACCTTGATCAGGCCGGCGATGCCTGCCGCAGGTTCAAGGTGTCCGATGTTCGTCTTCACCGTGCCGAGCCAGAGGGGGCGGTTCCGGTCACGTTTTTCGCCATAGACTTTCGCCAAGGCGCCAACCTCGATCGGGTCGCCCAGTTTCGACCCCGTTGCATGGAC
>VYGS01000148.1 GCA_009841725.1 Gammaproteobacteria bacterium | reverse complement strand
GGAATGAACGCAGCCGCATCTACCGGGTATCTTCCCCGGACTACCTTAAATGCCGTTATGGCCCCGGAGAGCGGGAATTGCTCGACCTGTTTCCCTCGGCACGGAAGGGCGCTTCGATCATCGTCTACATCCACGGCGGCTACTGGCAGCGGGGAGACCGGTCCATGTACAGCTTTCTGGCCGGGCCGTTCGTCTCTTCAGGTCTGAATGTCGCCGTCCTCGGCTACCCCCTATGCCCGGCGGCGACCTTGTCCGAGATCGTCGAGAGCATACGACGCTCCATTGCCTGGCTGTGGCAAAACGCCCGTAAAATGGATATGGACGCCGACCGGATGGTCCTGATCGGACACTCTGCCGGCGGACATCTCGCAACCGTCGCATTGACCACGCGGTGGCCGGCCGTCGCTCCGGGCCTGCCGGACAGCATTCTGGGAGCGGTCATGGCCATCAGCGGCCTGTATCTCCTGGAACCCCTGCGCTCGACGACAATCGCAACCCCCTTGAATCTTGACGACAACGAGGTCGGTCTCTTGAGTCCGGCGCTGCACGAACCCCTGGCTGACATTCCGGTTGCCGTCGTGCTGGGCGGTGCGGAAACCGGGGAATTCTTCAGGCAGGCGGACATTCTGGAGGACCGCTGGAGGCGGTTCGGAATGAATCCGGTCCGCCATGTCGAGCCGGACGTGGATCACTTTGACGTGATCAACCGTCTGGCCAGTCCTGAAAGCGCTTTGTTTCAGCTAGCCGTGGAACTTGCCGCCACGAAAACCGGCGATGGCTCCGATAATCGTTAGAATAGTTGCCAGATGCAAAATAACGACAAATGAATGATGCATAGACCCCATCTGCTTCTGCTTCGCTTCGCGGTCCTGAACATCCTGGCCGTTTCCCTGGTTCTCCTCGGATGGATGGAAGGATGGATCCATCGGATCGTGGAGCAGGATGTCACCCGGATCAGCTTGCTGATTGTCGTCCTGTTCGTGACCGGGTGGGCCATATGCGTCCACCATGTCGCCCGGTGTGCAAGGGAATTGAAGCTCCTGTCCAATACTGAAAGCAACGCGCCGGAGCAATACGGCGAGTATTACGAGATGGTCGCCAGGGCGTCCGCCGAATCCAGAATGACCATTGCCGAGTGCCTGCGTTCCAGACTGTATTCAAGAATCAGTGTGGTGCGGCTGATCGCAAACAATCTCGTGATTTTCGGCCTGATCGGAACCGTCATCGGTTTTGTCATCGCTCTGGGGGCCGTGGATTCGGCCAAGGTGTCGGACGCCGCGTCCGTGGCCCCGATGGTCTCCACGCTGATCCAGGGCATGTCGGTCGCTCTGTACACGACCCTGGTCGGCGCTGTCCTGCATGTGTGGCTGATGATGTGCTATCAGATTCTGGCTGTGGGAACGGTGGGTCTTGTCAATGCCATCATCGAGCACACGGAACACTTCCCGGCGAATTCCCGGGATGAGGAAGGGTGATGCTGAGCCCCTACGAGGATCCCATGAATCCGGGGGACACGCTTTTTCGGGATGTCCTGAGCCTGGCGCTGCTCGGATTTCTCGCGGTGATCGTCCTGCTGCTGCCGCATATCGTGACCGAGGGAAAGGAAGAGGTTTCGACGGTCTCGCCGAGCGGCGACGTGGTGGTCGAGCTCACCTGGCCCTCTCACATGGATGCGGACATGGATCTCTGGGTCAGAGCACCCGGAGACATCACGGTCGGATATTCGAACAAGGGCGGGAAGATCTTCAACCTGCTGCGGGACGATCTCGGCAAAACCCTCGACTTGTCGAGCATCAATCATGAGAGCGCCTACAGCAGGGGTTTTGCGAAAGGGGAGTACACCGTCAACGTTCATGCCTACCGGCTGGATCCCAGGTATCCGCCGCCCTTTACCGTGGAAATCGTGGTGAGCACCAAAACGACGGCCGAGGGTGCGGTAAGGGTGGTTCCGATCATCTTTACACGCGCGCAAATCAGGCATCAGGGCCAGGAATTGACGCTTGCGAGGTTCGAATTGACGGAGAGGGGCGAACTGGTCGAAGGGAGCATTCACAGCCTGTTCAAGCCGCTTCGCCAGGACGGCATCAAGTAGGCGCCATGGAGAACATTCCCTATCTGTATGTCCTGCAGACGCTTCTTGCGGGCCTTCTTGCGGCGATCGCCATCTGGTCAAGGCGCAAAATAGGCCCGAGGGCAGCCGCGGTAATGGTACTGCTGCTGCTTGTTCTGGCTGGCTATTTTTCCCTTGAGAACCTTTTGGGACGTCCCCAGCATTTCAGTCATGCCGTCTCCGACCGTCCGCAAGAGGACTCCACGGTCCTGGCGGCAAGCCTTGATGAAGACAATGCCATCTACCTGTGGATTCGGCACCCCGGAACGAGCCAGCCCAGGTATTATCGCATGGAGTGGGACCATGATGCGGCCATATCCCTGAAAAGAGCGATCGACCAGTCGCTTCGGGACAATTCATCGATCATGATTGACCTGGAATACGAACCGTCTCTGGAAGTCCGGGAAATGCCGCAGTTCTACAATCTGCCCCCGCCAAGACTGCCCCGCAAGCCGCCTCCCGAAATTTACGAATATCGCAATCCGGACAGTCCGATATGAAACGGACTTCCCGATTGGCTTTCCTGTCCCCAGGCTTGCCCGACATGTTCAATGCCCGGCCTTCCTGCCCGGACCGACTCCGGGTTGACGGTGATGCAAACGGAATCCGGTCTCGGGACGGGGGAGCGGGCGGTCCAGCCGGGCCGAGCGGAACGACTTCATCCGGGAGCAACGCGTTTTGCCGGCCCTGAATTCGATTGCCTCACGCCTGGTGGCCATGCCCGAGTTGATCCGGGGCATCCTGTGGATGGTCTTTTCCGGGTTCCTGTTCGTGACCGTCGGGGTATTGATCAAGCTCATGGAATCCGGGGTGCCCGCGATCCAGGGGGCTTTCATTCGCTATGTTTTTGGCATGATCATTGTTCTTCCGTTGATTCCCCGGATTCGTCTGAAGCAGGTCAAGCGGCATGTATACGGTCTTTATGTCTCCCGGGCACTGGTCCACGGTATTGCCGTCATGTTGTGGTTTTTTGCGATGGCGACGATTCCCTTGGCAGAAGTGACGGCCATCGCGTACAGCACTCCGATCTATACAACGATCGGTGCGGTACTGGTGTTCAGGGAGCATATCCGCATACGAAGGGTGATGGCAGTCGTTGCAGGTTTCGTCGGCACCCTGATCATCCTGCGTCCGGGATTCCTCGAAATATCAATGGGGTCTCTTGCCCAGGTCGGGGCCGCGATGGGTTTTGCGGCATCTTTTCTGATCGCCAAGAAGCTGGTCTCGATCGAGAATCCGTACAACATTCTCTTCATGCTGACGGCTGGCTGCGGGCTTGCGCTGTTGCCAGGCGCGCTGGCGGTCTGGGTGACACCTTCCCTGGCCGATCTGGTGCTGCTGTTTTTCGTGGCATGTCTCGCCACGCTCGGTCACTACGCCATCAACAAGGCGCTCATTGCCGCACCGTTGACGGCAACACAACCGTTTATCTTCATGCAGATGATTTGGGCGATCGGCTTCGGCTACTTGCTGTTTGGCGAGATTCCCGATGTCTGGGTGATTGCGGGCGGCCTGGTAATCCTGGCTTCAATCACGTATCTCGCCCATCGGGAAAATGCAAGCGCAAGAAAGCAGAAAGGGAAGGATCAGTGCAAAGCCGTCGTTGTCGATGAGGGGTAGGCACTGCGACTGTACTGGATATCTGGATCAGGTACGCTTGTATTTCTCCTTATCCATAGTTTAGGGAGAAATATTGATGGCCATTGCAACCTTGAGATCGAAAGGTCGGATTACTCTACCGAAGGAAGTTCGCACGGCGCTCGGGTTCAATGCGGGCGACAGGGTGGATTTCGTGCTCATGGAAGATGGAAATTACGCACTGCTTCCAGCAATGCATTCTGTAAGGACGCTTGAAGGTTTCTTCTATAAATCTGGGAGGAAGTCCACATCGCTGGAAGAAATGGATGATGCCGTAGCCAAGAGAGCAGGGGGCGAGTGATCGGCATCAATCACCCTGATCGAAAAGCTGCAACTGAGTGTGGCATGCGTTTGTTGGAAAGCGCATAGAAATCAATTCGAAACACGGCACCAATCGTGTCTTGGTCGTTTCATCGGTTCTCCCAGTACCGCGCCGAAGTGATGGAATAGCTGGATAAGGCATTTATCTGTGATAAAACACTACGCTAGTGTTATCCAGAGTGTACATCTGAATTTTGGTTAAGTGCAAAGATTGATGTATAATGATGCAGAATTTGATGCCGAGAATTGTTCGATATGCGCACCACACTCACTGTAGACAACCAGTTGTATGAACAAGCAGTTGCTTTGACGGGCGTAAAAGAAAAGTCTGCCTTGTTGAGGGAGGGGCTGAAAGCTCTGATTGAGCGGGAAAGCGCCCGTCGCCTTGTTGCTTTGGGCGGAAACGAGACCAAGCTCGATTCAGTTGCCAGACGCAGGGCTAGTCTGGACGATAAATGATTTTAGTTGACACCTCGATCTGGATCGATCATCTGCGCCATGGGAACGAGACTCTCAAAAGCTTGTTGATGCAATACAGGGTGTGTATGCATCCAATGATAATTGGCGAACTGGCATGCGGCAACTTGCGTAATCGCGGCCAATTGCTGGAACTTTGGAACAATCTTCCCAAGGTTGCAGTGGCAAGCCATGAAGAAGCTATTATCTTCCTCTCCCTCAGCAATTTGGCAGGAAGGGGAATCGGTTACATTGATGTGCATCTTCTGGCTTCCGCTAAACTTCAACCGGGCGCCCGGTTATGGACAGGGGACAAGCGCCTTGCCGAAGTTGCAGATTCTCTCAACCTATTGTTTGTCTTGAAATAGAATCCCCGGTTACATTACTTCGGAGTGGAACTGTCTCTTCAAGAACCAGGGCTATCGTACGAACATATATGGTCTGCCCCCTGTGATGCAAGAGCGATATCGGGGTCCTGTAGCGAGCAAATGAGTTAATGGTATGGTCCGCCCCCGTCTGGCTGGGGGAGGACCATATCATTCAGTAGTAGGTGGGTCCGCGCAGATTCGGATGATCATCCAGCAGACGGATTCCCAGTAAAGTTCCGATCGGTTCCGGTCGGGGTCGCTTATGAGGATCGACCCGACGCTCCGGTAACCGAGGGTTAGCGCAGGCGACAAGTCGATTTTGTGCGCATGGAAGATGGAAATTACACACTGCTTCCAGCAATACATTCTGTAAGGACGCTTGAAGGTTTCTTCTGTAATTATGGGAGGAAGTCCGTTTCGCTGGAAGAAATGGATGATACCGTAGCCAAGGGAGCAAGGGGCGAGTGATCGTTATAGACGCGAATGTCTGGTGCAGATATCCTCGAGGCAGTTATCTTTGATCAAAGGACTGCAATTGAGGCGGAATATACTTACTGGAAGGCGCATAGGCATCAATTCCAAATACACCACTTTCGGATATATCTCCGGTGGCAGTTATTGCAGATTTTTCAACAACTGAAAATCCTGTTTATTCATTATCACTCGCCTCGGTCCCGGCGGCCGTATCCGGCCACAGATCGCTCAGACTGAAACTGGTCTGATCGAAGGGTGGCAGCGAGACGAGGACATCGCCCGTTAGCGTCTCCAGAAGCAACCAACGTCCCTCTCTCAGTTCGAAGGCCTCCAGAGTACGCGCATCAGGGTCGACAAACCACAGATGCGCCACGCCCTCCCGAGCGTAGATCGCACGTTTCATCCCCTGATCAAAGGCTCTTGTGGAAGGCGAGAGAACTTCGCATATCCAGTCCAGCGCGATGGTGAAATATGCCACGTCGGGATATTCCGGCATCCGTTCGCGGCGCCAGCCCGCCAGATCCGGAACCAGGATGTCCTCGCCCAAATGTAATTCCGGCTCGTCGATGATCCACCAGCCGCCCGGTCCGCCTCGGCCATAGTCATACGGAGGTGCAATACTTGCTCCAAGTCCGGAACTGGCCCGTGCGTGCCTGGATGCCGGTCTCGGGCTCATGTGCAGGGTGCCGTCGACAATTTCGGCCACCTTGTGGCGCGGGGCATCCAGTACATCCTGATAGGTCGCCCGATGCGACAATTGCGCTTTTCTGGATGTTGCCTTCATGATCATGCCTCTGGATGCCGGATTTATTTGAGAATGGCGATTTTCTGTCGCATATAGCGGTTCATGCCCTGAGCGTGATCGGGTCGAACTCGTGGATACCGCATACCTGGCTGATTCCGGTTAGATCGATTTTCCATGAATTACAGTTATGAATTCACGCCCAGATGTTAGCATAGTCGGCCTTCAAATCTAGCAAATCACTCTACCTCGTTTCATTGTCTAGCAAACGAATAACCTGATAATAATATTAAAAAACAGTAAATTGCCTGACATTCTACACTCTTTTTATCGATTTCTGTTTTCCATTTCGTCGAATGCGTGATACTTTTGCATTGCGAGCGTTTTCAGCATTGACTTTAGGGGGTGTCCAACACACTCGTTCGGGATTACAATTTCGACTACTTGATCATCGGTCGGAGGCACAGACGTTCATGAAACCATCAAGGTGGAAAGATCCCCGGAACAAGCTGTTCCCTTGCCAGGTCGGATTCACTTCCCCTCCGCATGATTTTGATGCTGCGCCAACCGATTTCCTTGGGCTCTGTCCGGAAACGGTCGGCGTTCACGGCCGAATGCTTCATGTTCCGGGATACGGGCATGAGTTGTCGCAGAGGGTCGACAATTTCCACCTGCTCGAAGAGTTTGTCGAATGCATGGCCAACAACGGAGCCGACGCATGCGGACAGGTGGGAACCAACTGGGTTCATTGCCAGGGTACCACGCCCGACCAGATTCGCGATTTCTGCGACCGGCTCGCCGACAGGTACGAGACGCCTTTTCACATGGCCGGCTACTGCCTTGTGGAGGCCCTCCGGGACATCGGTGCCAGCCGAATCGCCCTCAACTCGGTGTATTACTGGCCGGACTGGCGGGACGGAATCGCGCGATTCTTGCGCCAGGCGGGCTTCGATCTCGTCTTTGCCGGGAATTTCGTTGACATGGGATTGTTCGAGACCCAGAAGGAGTGCAACGACCACACCTGGATCTTTCCGGGCGACATGGCCTTGAAATCGATGGAGCACGTGCTCGACAAGGCGCCGGATGTCGATGCGATCGTCGTGAACGGGATGCCCAACTTTCGCCGTCATGACGGGCTTCCCCGGCGCATGGTTTCGATCGACCGGGACCTGGAGGAGGCTGTCGGCAAGCCGATCATTTCATCCGACACGGCCCTGTACTGGCGTCTGTTCAAGACATTGGACGTCTCTCCGGTCGGAAAGCTGGGAAGCCTCCTGTCTTCGCTGCAAACCGGATAGGACCGCGTGCACAAGATTCTGGTGTTGTGGGCGGTACCCCGATCCACGTCCACGGCATTCGAATGGATGATGAGGGCGCGCGAGGATCATGTGTGCTTTCATGAGCCCTTCGGTCGGCCCTGGTATTTCGGCGAGGAGCCGATGTGGCCAAGGGCCGGGAAAGACGGCGAGCGGATTCCCGGACTGACATTCCAGTCGGTCTGGAACGAATTGAAGGCGGCGGCCGATCGGGGACCGGTATTTTCCAAAGACTTTCCGCATTACACCCGGCATCTGTGGAGCGAGGACTTTCTGGACCATTTTCGACACAGCTTTCTGATTCGGGATCCGGCCAGGGTGATCCACTCCCTGTATCGGAAATGGCCGGATTTAGTGATGGATGAAGTCGGGATTCTGGAGCAGCGCGAGCTGTTCGATCGGCTTTGCGATGCCACGGGCACGGCTCCCCCGGTAATCGACAGCGATGATCTCCTCGAAAACCCGCTCGAGGTCGTTCAGGCCTATTGCGATGCGGTGGACATCCCGTTTGTCAAGGAGGCGCTGTCATGGCCTCCCGGGGAACGGGAGGAGGTCAGTTGGTACGACCGGGGGTCATGGCATGAGAATCTCAGGAATTCGGACGGCCTGAAGCCCCAGAAAACCGTTCATGCTGATCCTGACAGCCTGCCTGAGCGGATCAGGGCCATGTACGAGGCTTGCCTCCCTCACTATCGGCATATGTACCGATATCGCCTGGTGCCGGACCGCTGTGGGGAAACTATTCCGAATCCGTAAGGTTTCGGCCTTCACCGAATCTTGCAGAGGACACTTCAAGTGACCGAATCCCTCGGGACATGGGATTACATCGTCATCGGTGCAGGTTCGGCAGGGTGTGTCGTGGCCAGCCGGCTGAGCGAAAATCCTTCCCATCGCGTCCTGCTACTCGAGGCCGGTCCGGACGACGGCAACCCCTGGCTGCATATACCGGTCGGCTATGCCCGGACTTTCCATGATTCTCGATTCAACTGGAAATTCTCCACGTCCCCGGACCCCGGAATCAATGGCCGAACCAGCTACTGGCCGCGGGGAAGGGTTCTCGGCGGTTCCAGCTCGATCAACGCGATGGTGTTTTCCCGTGGCCAGCACAGCGATTATGACGACTGGGAACAGCTTGGCGCCGAAGGCTGGAGTTGGCGGGATGTGGCCCCATACTTCCGGCGGCTTGAAGACGCGGCGTTCACGGGCCATCCCCTGCGGGGCCGGGGCGGTCCGATGCCGGTTGCGGAAGTATCGGGTGAGGCCCATCCGGTCAATCCGTCCTTTCTTGAGGGATGCCGTGAACTCGGCTTTGCCTGCAACGGGGACTACAATGCCGAGTCCTCCGAAGGCGTGGGATATTACCAGATCAACACGCGCCACGGTTTGCGGGTATCGGCCGCGAAAGCCTACCTTCGCCCTGCAATGAAACGGAAAAACCTGCGTGTCCTGACTGGTGCCCTGGTTCACCGTCTCGAATTCGGGAGCCGGTCGTGCACGGCAGTTGTGTTCGAGTGGAAAGGCAGGAGGGTGCATGCCATGCCCGGGCGGGAGGCCATCCTGTCTGCCGGGGCCATCGGATCGCCGATGATCCTTCAACGCTCCGGAATCGGCGATGCGAAAATGCTGAAATCCCACGGAATCGAGGTGGTCAAACAGGCCCCGCAGGTTGGACGAAATTTGCAGGACCACCTGGGAATCAGCTATTTCTACAGGAGCCGGATTCCGACGCTGAACGACGAGCTGAATTCTCTTTCAGGCCGCATCAGGGCAGGGCTGAAATACCTGCTTTTCCGTTCGGGTCCGCTCAGCGTCAGCGTCAACCAGTCCGGAGGATTTGTGCGCTCATCGCTTGAATCTGAGCGCCCCAACGTACAGCTTTATCTGCAGGCGATGAGCTACCTCGACTGTCCGCCCGGAGCCCGTCCGATGATTCGGCTGGACCGACAGTCCGCGTTCAGCATCGGCACATCCCAATGCCGGCCGACAAGCCGGGGAACGATCAGGATCGCCTCGGCGGACCCGCAGGCGAAACCGATTATCGATCCCGGCTATCTGTCGACCGAGCACGATGTGAGGGAAGCGTTGGAAGCAGCCAGGCTGATTCGCAGGATCGCCGCGACCGATTCCATGCGGCGGATCATCGAAAACGAGATACTGCCGGGTGATGCGGTGCAGGCGGACGATGAACTGCTCGAGGATTTCAGGAATCGCGCGGATACCGTCTTTCATCCGTCCTGCACGTGCCGGATCGGCCAGGATTACCGGCAATCGGTCGTCAATCCGCGCCTGATGGTGCACGGGATGGAGAATGTACGGGTGATCGACGCCTCGGTGTTTCCGGTTCTTCCTACTGGAAATATCAACGCGCCTACCATCATGGTTGGAGAAAAGGGGGCCGATTTCGTGCTTGCGGACGCGAAACGATGAGCGGGCGGCAGTCCCAGGCAGGAAGGCACTCCGAGCACATGGCCGTGCGCCCTGATGTCGCTACAGCTCAGCGTTGATTTTGGTGTTGTCTGAAGGCAGCGGAGTCTGGCACATCTCGAGATGGAGGCGGCCGCCGGAGATATAGGGGTGCGCCAGAACCGTATCGAGATCAAGTTCGATCCCGAGTCCCGGCCCCTCCGGGGGAAGCATGTAGCCCTCTTCCCATAAAAGCGGATTTTTCAGGATACGGTCGTGAAAATCGGTTTGGATGGTTTCCAGGATCAGGAAGGCCGGGCAGCTGAATGCGACATGCACGGCCGCCGCATGGGCGATCGGACCGCAATAGATGTGCGGTGCGATCTGGGCGTTGTAAAGCTCGCACAGCATCGCGATTTTCTTGGTCTCCCAGACGCCTCCGCTTCGGCCGATGTCCGGCTGCAGGATTGCAACGCCCGAGTCGAGGCACCGATGGAATTCCTGCTTGGTGGTCAGGCGCTCCCCGGTTGCGATCGGGATGGACGTGGCCCGGGCGACGCGGCCGATCGCATCCATCTGGTCGGGGGGACAAGGCTCCTCGATCCACAGGGGATCGTACGGCTCGAGCCGTCTGGCAAGGCGGATCGCCGATGAAGTCGTCATCTGTCCGTGCGTTCCGAAAAGGATGTCCGCCCTGTTTCCGACTGCCTCGCGGATGCGCTTGACGTTGTACTCGCAGCGATCCAGCTCGTGAAGGGAGAGTTCGCGTCCGCCCTGGAAACTGTAGGGCCCGGCCGGATCCTGCTTGATCGCCGTAAATCCCATCTCGACATAGTCGAGCGCCCGCCTCGCTGCGGCATCGCCATCGTGATACACATCGTTGTCTGCGTCGGCGGGATTACCGTGGCCGTCAGTCTTTTTCGGGTAGAGGTAGGTATAGGTTCTCAACCTGTCGTGAAATCGTCCGCCGAGCAGATTGTAGACGGGCTGATCGAGCGCCTTGCCCAGAATATCCCAGATGGCGATTTCCATGCCGCTGAAGACGCCCATGATCGATATGTCGGGGCGCTGCGTGAAACCGGCGGAATAGACCTTTCGGAACAGGGTTTCCATATTGAATGGGCTTTCGCCTTCAAGATACCGGGCGAAAGTGTCCTCGACCATGCGGCAGGCGACGTCTCCCGAGACGGGAATGCCGTAGCACTCCCCAATGCCGACAATCCCGTTGTCGGTCGTGATTCGAACAATGACCCAGAAAGATCCCCCGATTCCGGTCGGCGGAACCGTGACCCAGGTTTCGATGTCCGTCAGTTTCATGGTGGGTGAAGTCGAAGAGTGATCGGGATGCGGGTAACGTCAATCAGGAAGGCGAATGCTGACTCCATAGGGTACCCCATCAAGCCAACGAGTGTATATGCCCATTGTCCGGATTAAATGGATTGCAGGGCTTCATATCGGTCTTGCGACCGCTTTGCCGATATTTCCGGGCGGATGATTTCTCTGGAGTTTCAATACGATTGCCGATGCCAGTATTGTCTTTCCATGATCTTCATGCTCTGCTACTCTTCACTACCGACTACCAAGGTGAAATGCTGATTGCTCATGTCCGGACAGCGCATCCATTTTCTCTATCTCAACATCGGGCATTTTCTGGATCATCTGTTCGTCCTCATATTTGCCACCGCGGCCGCCCTGACGCTGGCCAATGAGTGGGGACTTCCCTATGGCGAGCTGGTGCCCTATGCCACGCCCGGGTTCGTCGCTTTCGGGATTTTCACCATTCCCGCCGGATGGCTGGCCGACAAGTGGAGTCGGGAAGGGATGATCGTGATTTTCTTTATCGGAATTGGAATCGCCTCAATCCTTGCGGGATTTGCCGAATCCCCCGTGGAAATGGCGGTGTATCTCACTCTGGTTGGAGCCCTGGCCGCCATCTATCACCCGGTCGGGCTTGCCCTTGTGGTCCATGGCAGGCGACACACCGGGGTCCCCCTGGCGATCAACGGCATTTTCGGCAACATGGGGGTCGCCTCTGCAGCATTGGTAACAGGGTTCCTGATTGACACGGTCGGCTGGCGGCAGGCCTTTATCGTACCGGGAATTCTTTCCATTCTTGTCGGGCTCGCCTATCTTGTCTTTCTTCACCATCACAAATTCGCCCGGAAAGAGTCCGAGCCCAGCCACCCAACGGCGGCAGCATCCGGCTATGCGCGTAATCTCCTGATCAGAACGTTTGCGATCGTTCTCGTTACCACCGGCATCGGCGGGATAGTCTTCCAGAGCACGACATTCGCATTGCCCAAGGTCTTCGAGGAACGGTTGGGTGATCTGGCCCAGAGTGCCACGGCAGTGGGCGGTTTTGCCTTTCTGGTGTTTACCGTGGCGGCGTTTGCCCAGTTGGCGGTAGGCTGGCTTGTGGACCGTTTTCCGATAAGACGGATTTTTGCTATCGTGGCTGCAATCCAGGCAGTCTTTCTTCTTGCAATGAGCCAGTTGTCGGGTTTGGCGGCTCTGCTGGTTTCGCTGGGATTCATGCTGGCCGTTTTCGGTCAGATCCCCATCAATGATGTACTGGTCGGGCGAATTGCGAAGAGTGAATGGCGGGCAAGGGCTTATGCATTGCGCTATATCGTGACATTCTCGGTCATGGCTTCCACGATTCCGCTAATTGGCTGGATTCACGGGCAATGGGGGTTTGGAATTCTTTTTCCTCTGCTCGCCATGGTAGCAGGATTGATCTTCACGGTTGTTCTGTTCATGCCATCTAATCTGGATGCAGCGATACAAAGGACATGATATCTAAGGACATTTAGTCTTTTTGCAGTAATTGCCGGTGATACGTGATTTTGGTATGTCGATCTTAAATTATTATGGATATTTCCGGGATGTGTATCTTTTGGTCGATAAAAGATTGCTGCGGGGTCATTGTCAGGTTCTGTTCACACTGAAGAACTAGAGCTTTCGACCACTTTCTGACCGACAGTTGGAACAACCTGTATACCATCAATGCGGTATACGGCTTCTGTCGTTCAGAATCTTCCGAATCCCCAAAAATTTTCTCATTGGATTCATCAATCAACCCATTCCCGACTCGCCGGGAATTGTTGTTCGTCATGATGATTCCTATTTCACTAAGTGGTATAATTTAATAATGAGAAGAGTCTTTCGAACACGGTCGTTTTCTAAATGGATGAAGAAGGCTGGGGTAACGGACAATGCACTGTGCGGGGC
>VYGS01000001.1:4140-13125 GCA_009841725.1 Gammaproteobacteria bacterium | reverse complement strand
GCTCTGTATGGTCTTTTCGGTGGTGGAGATTGCCAGGGAGGGGTCATTGCACCTCATCCGGGCCGGCGACACCCCGGCCTGTCGGGGTGGTCACAGGCTTTTGGATCGATTTTGAGCGGTTCCGTGCCTGAATCAGACCGATTCAGGGCAGACAAGGCGAGCGGCGCAGCACTTCTCCACGTTCCGAGTGCAGGATGTTGTCAGTACGATCCGGGTCCAGCAGACGCGGGATCGGTTCCGAAGGGTCGTAACCCGGCTCCCGCTTCTCGTCCCGCCACAGCAAGCGCGGGTCGATCAGCGGCCGAATGGCATGCTCAGCTTCACGCAGAAATCATTCTCGCTCAGCCAATTGGCTCAATCAAGGACCGGTCCCGGTCGATCACCGATCCAGCAATATATCGAACCGGTTTCTGAT
Organism: Gammaproteobacteria bacterium; assembly: GCA_009841725.1. Lineage (GTDB taxonomy): Bacteria > Pseudomonadota > Gammaproteobacteria > Arenicellales > Poriferihabitantaceae > Poriferihabitans. The sequence goes on along the minus strand of VYGS01000001.1, from coordinate 12,710 downwards.
CGCCCTGTTCACCGACGCATCCAAGTATTGCGGGTGATGGTGCCCGAGTATCTCGCCCACCCGGATGCGGGCGCGCTGGCGCATGTCGAGAGAACCCGACAACTCCCACACGCCGGGCGAATCGCGATCGGAAAGCTTCGGGTAGTAATACTCCCTCTGCATGGCTTCCAGGGTATGCTCCCCTCCCAGAAAGTGCCCTTCCCCGGTTACCGCAAGGCGGATCGCGTCGAGCCCCAGCGTACTCTCGTTGACCTCGATCCCGCGGATTATCCGGTAGACATGCGACAGCATCTCGTCGTCGATCACGAACGACTCGAAGGACGCGCCCAGGAGACTCGCCATCATTCCCGACGACTCGTACACCATGTTGGCGCCGGACAGCCCGGTCGCCAGAGCGGACAGGGCCTTCTCGAGGCCCATCTGCGCGTCGGCGACCTTGGCGTCTGCCATGCAGGCCGCCACTCCCGACGGCAAGCCTAGCCAGTTGGTCAGCTGTGCCGAGGCTGCGTTGAGCAGCGCGATTTCTCCACCGCCGCCGGCAAACGCCCCGGTCCTGAGATCGATCACGAAAGGCCAGTTCGAAAAGATCATCGGATACCCTGGGCTGAAGACGTTCACCATGACAAGCGCCGCCAGGGTCTCGGCCAGGGTCGAGGCCAGCATTCCCGCCAGGCTCGCCGGCGATGTCGCGCCGGACTGGGCGGCAATGATGGCGTTGATCGGCATGCCGTGCTCAATGGCCTTGAGCGCCACGTCGAAAGCGTCCTCCCCGTAACGCAGCGGCGAGATCACCGGGCTGATGTGCACCTTGCAGAACGGGCGGCGCCTGAATCGCCCGGCGCCGCCCATCGCCAGATCGAACATCTCGACCACCGGGTCGACATGGCTGCCGACGAAAAAGCTCGTTCCCACCGGCTTGGTTGTGCCGCGCAACAGGGCATAGGCCGTGTTGATATCCAGATCCAGTGGATCGGGAACATCCGTCGCGACGCAACACCGGGTGAACCAGGCGACGTTCTTCAGTGCGTCGGCCAGTCTCGCGAAGTCGTACAGGTCGCCCAGGGTCGACGGCCGGTATGCTCCGCTTTCAAGATCAAGTGTCTGGACGGCGGCGCCCCCCGTTCCGAAATAGACGGCTTCTGCGCCCACCTCGATGTCATGCCGGGCATCCCGGCCGTGGAACACGAAGCGGTTGCAGGCCCCGTCGACGATGTCCTCGACCATGGCGCGCGGATAGCGTAGCCTGCCGAGATCGTTCAGTTCGGCACCGCACCCGAGAGCCTGCTCCACCAGTCTCCGGGGGCACTCGCCCATGCCGATTTCCTCCAGTATGCGCAGCGCCGAATCGTAGATGGTCTCGATATCCCTCTGTGAGAGGGGCCGGTACTGCCCTCCGCTCGGGCCGGGCGGGCAGGAGTCGAAATCGGGCGGCCTGCTGCGCAGCTCGTGCATCGAATCCCGGGCCCGCACCCGGCCCCTCTCCTTCCGCCGCCTGCCTTCGGCCATCTATCCGGTCCTGACCCGGGAGTTGGATTCGTCGTACTGGCACGGCCTGATCACGACACCCGGGCAAATGTCTCCCAGGATGCCGATCTCGCCCTTCTGGCCGATATCGCTGTGGGCGGGGTCCACGAATGCAAAGGCGTAATTGATCCCGGTACGGTGCCCGTATTCCCCCGAGGTGACCGATCCGATCAGCCGGCCGTTCGAGAACACCGGATCGCCCGCATGCGCGCAGGCGTCTTCGCTGTCGACGGATATCGACACCAGCTTTCGCCTGGGCCCCCGCTCTATCTGGCGGAGCAGTCCTTTCTTTCCGACAAAAAACGGCTTGTCGAGATTGACGAATCGCTCGAGCCCGGTCTCGATCGGGTTGAACTCCCGGATGAGATCGCTTTTCCATCCCAGGTACCCCTTCTCGGCCCGCATGGATTCGGTCGCGTACAGACCGAAATACGCCAGACCCAGCGGCCCGCCCGCCTCCACCAGAAGCTGCCAGACCCGGTAGAGCTGCGAGTTCGGGACATGAAGCTCGAAAGCCGGCTCGCCGGAAAAGCTGACGCTCATCGCGACCACTTCAACATGGCCGATCAGCACGGTCCGTACCGACATCCACGGGAAGGCGTCGACCGACCAGTCGCCCCGGGGAGACACCGAGTCCAGCAGCCGGCGTGACAGCGGCCCGGCGACAACAAGGGTCGTGTGGCTTTCCGTCAGCTCCGACAGCACGACATCCTGCGGCTTGTACCGCTCCAGCCAGTCCCGGTCATGCAGTTCGGCCGCGGCCGCGGAACAGTACCAGAACCGATCGTCCGAAAGCCGGGCGACCGTGGCCTCCGCCAGCACGTTCCCCGGCTCGCTCAGGAGGTAGCACAGCCTGACCTTGCCGACCCTGCCCGGCATGTTGCCGCAGATCATGGTGTCCAGGAAGTCGCCGGCGCCCGATCCGCTGATCGCGTACCGGTTGAAGCCGGAGACTTCCATCAGCCCCACGCCGTTCACCAGCCGTTCCACCTCCCGGGCAACAACCTCCCGGGTGGGCGTGAACCTGAACCCGTGCTCGTCGACGAAGTCGGGATCGGGCTTGAAGAAGAGCGCCCGCTCCCACCCGGCCACGACGCCCCACTGGCAATCCAGCCTCTCTAGACCCGCATACAGGGGCGTCGTGCGGGCCGGCCGGCCCGCTGGCCGGTATTCGTGCGGAAGAGCGTAATGAAATTCGTTCTGGTAGTCCTCGATGGCCTTGAGACAGGTGTATTCGGTGTTGGCATAGCCGCTGAACCGCCTCGGATCCAGGTACCATGCGTCCCATTCGCATTCGCCGTGCACCATGAGTTCCGCCAGAATCTTCCCGAGGCCCCCGCCCTCCCCGATTCCTGCCCGCAGCCCAAGGCAGGCAAACGCATTGGGAATGCCGGGAATCGGCCCGACCAGCGGTGCACCGTCGGGGGTGTAGGTGATGGGCCCGTTCACGACCGTGTGAATCCCGGTCTCCGTCAGGCAGGGAAGCCGCCTGAAGATTCCTTCCATGTTGTCGAGGCACCGGTCCAGATCGGATTCGCACAATGCCCGGGTAAACCCCGGATCGATGCCGTCCATGCCGAACGGCTTGCACCCCTGCTCATAGACGCCGACCAGCAGGCCGTTCTTCTCCTGGCGGGAGTAGAAATCGTCGCCGGGATCCCGGATGATCGGCACCCGACGCTCCAGAGACTCGATCTCGGGGATCGTTTCAGTCAGGAAATACATGTGCTCCATGGAAACGACCGGGTGCGTCACCCCGAGCATTCGACCGATCTCGTTGGCCCGGTAGCCGCTGGCGTTGACCAGCATCTCGCAGGCAATATCGCCCTTTTTGGCATGCACGACGAATTCCCCGTTTTTCTTTCGGGAGATCGACTCGACCGGGTTGAAGCGATCGATTTCGGCACCGGCTTCGCGGGCCTTGCGGGCCAGAGAAAAGCACAGCTGGGCCGGATCGATATCCCCGTCCAGGGGATCCCACCACGCACCGAGGAGCCCGTCTATGCAGATCAGCGGATGGCGGGCGGCGACTTCCGCCGGGTCAATGCATTCCATCTCCACCCCCACGCCGGCCGCCATGCCCACGAAGTGCCGATAGCAATCCATCTGCAGGGGAGTGTACGCCAGACGCATCCCGCCGGTGATGTGGTAGTTGATCGGAAAATCGGGATCCCGGGACAATTCGCGGTAAAGATCGATGCTGTGCCGCTTCAGGGCGACCATGGTCTGGTTGGACCCGAACTGCGTCACCTGGGCGGCTGCGTGCCAGGTGGACCCCGAAGTCAATTCGTCCCGTTCAAGGAGCACGACGTCCGTCCAGCCTTCCCGTACGAGATGATAGAGGGTCGAGCATCCCGCGATCCCCCCACCGATTATGACGACACGAGAGCTGGACTTCATGGGCGATTCCCGTCAGACGTTGGGCATGGCGGGGAGGCTTCTTCCGAACCGGTTCGACGGCAACGCCCCGCCCTGCAAATTCTCCTCGGCTGATTGTATATCAGGATGCGGCGCGATCCATCCCGAATCACCCGGACTTCGATCGGAGTGGATGCCGCATGACGGGCCGGGGGCATCGATTTCGCTCACGTGGCCCGCGAGTTCAGGGACGCCTTGAGACTCTGGATCTCGTCGATGATCTCCTTTTGCCTGGCCATCATCTCCTCGCGATCCTCGATGGCAAGCCCTTCGTGCTCGGCCTGCATGGCCGACACGATGATCCCGATAAAGAGGTTCAGCACCGTGAAGGAGGTGCACAGGATGAACACCACGAAGAAGATCCAGGCATGGGGAAAATCCTCCATGACCGGCCTGACAATCCCCATCGACCAGCTCTCCAGCGTCATGATCTGAAACAGCGAGTACGCGGAAGCGCCAAGCGAGCCGAACCATTCCGGAAACAGGCCGCCATAGAGCTTGGTCGCCATCACCGAAAACACGTAAAACACCAGCAGCATCAGAAGCACGATCGATCCCATGCCGGGCAGCGCGGCCACCAATCCCCCCACCACCTTTCGAAGCGACGGAACCACGCTGATCAGCCGCAGCACCCGCAGAATCCGCAGCGCCCTCAATACGGACAGGTTGCCGGTCGCCGGGATCAGGGAGACCGAGACGACCAGAAAATCAAAGATGCGCCAGGGACTTCTGAAAAATGACAGCCGGTAGACCCAGAGCTTGGTCAGCACCTCGAGCGTGAAGATGGCGAGCACCACCCGGTCAATCGCAACCAGTACGGGACCTGCGACGTCCATGACCGCTTTCTCGGTCTCCAGCCCGAGCGTGATGGCGTTGATGATGATGAGTACGATGATGAACGTTTCAAAACGTTTGCTTTCGATAAGTTCTTGTATCTTCATGACGGGATCGATTCAGCGAAATAGGGAACAGAACGGAATTTCAAATCTGGCAACACGCAGGACGAGCGAAATCCGGCCGGCCGATCGGCATCGACACGGGTTTCGGCACCTCTTGCCCGGCCCGGACCCCTTGATCGAATGGACGCCAGCACGTACTGTATGGACATGATGCCGCCAGCCCCGATCAGGAAATCCGCCAGGACCGCAATCCGTGACGCAAAAGGTCCGGATGCGAAACGCCCTGCGTGGCCGAAATTATACGGGACCGTGCCCGCACGGAAATCGATTTCGCATCTTTTCCTTTCAGCGGGCCTCATGGCCCTGCTGCTTTCGCCCGTCGCCGATGCCGGGGATTCGGGGCATGTCCGGGGAGAGATAGAGATTGCGGGCAATCGCTTTTCGGTTTCGCATCCCCCCGGTTATGCGGTGGAGCCCGTCAACCTGGAGCTCAGACGGCCCCGGATGATGCACTTTCACGGAGACGAGCTTCTGGTCGGCTCGGCGGACGACCGGATCTACCGGCTTTTTCCCCCGTACGACCGCGCGCAGACCGTCGCCCGTCTCCCTCTTTATCCCCACAGCATGCTGGTCCGGGGCGGCGAGATCATCATCGCGAGAACCCACGGCGTCTTCCGCGCGCCCTACTCCAGCGATCCGAACTGGCGCATCGACGAGTCCCATCTTAAGCTGCTGGTTCCATTGCAGCCCTCGCGCAGCCACAGCAGCCGCACCATCGCCCTGGGTCCCGACGGCAGGCTGTACGTCAGTATCGGGATGCCCGGCAACTGCGGAGACTACTATCTTGACGAATCCTATCCCGAGGATCTTCGCCGCGGAGGAATATTCGTGATCGACGAGACGTCGGATCCCGCCAGGCTCGTTCCCTACGTGTCGGGACTGCGCAACCCGGTCGGGTTCGACTGGCACCCGAAATCGGACGTCCTCTACATCAGCAACAACGGGCCGGATCACCTGGGCTACGACCAGCCGAAGGAATATTTCGCCCGGGGAGCGGAACGGTCGTTTCACGGCATGCCGTGGTATCAGTACGACGGCAACCGGCTTTTCCGCGATCCCTGCACCGAAGATTTCGACCCGCCACGCTCCGTCGAAGACGTGTCCATCCCGGTGGCGGTCTTTGATGCCCGCAGTGCGCCTTTGGGCATGGCGTTCGTCACGGCACCCGCCCGGGCTTCGGAATATCATGGCGACGCGATTGTCGCGCTGCACGGTTCCTGGGCGACTTCCACCGGCAGCCACTACGGCGACGCGGCCACCCGCAGGCATCCGAAACTGGTCAGGGTCGACTTCGACGACGCCCGGGCCGGCGAGGTTGTCGACCTGCTCACGGGATTCCAGCTTGAAGACGGCGAGCGCTGGGCCCGGCCTGCCGGTGTCGCGATCGGCGGCGACGGAGAAATCTATTTCACCAGCGATGACGGATACGAGGGGCTCTACCGTCTCCGGAAACTGGACCGGTGATCCGGATTCAGTCCGACTCTCCCGACGAGTGGATGTCCGTCTCGGGATTGAACGCGAGCCAGGCGAAGGCGAAATGCACCCCGCTGTCAAGCGGCTCGAGCCGGGAGCCTCTCAGCCGTCCGTCAACCGCCTCTCCAAGTACGTTCCAGACCGAATCCGTCTGGTCGTCCCGAATCTCGGAGCCGACGAGGCTGAAGGTCAGCTCTTCGGGATAGGACGACGTCGTATTCTTCCATGCGGTGGCCTCGACCAGCGCTTTCGATTCCCTGATCGACTCGTCGTCCAGCACCGAGAGAAGCCGGCCTACAGCGAACACCACGAACCCGGTTCCGTTCAATCGATCGTTGACGACCGGCTGGGCCGACAGTTCGCGAAACGGATAGATCCGGCTCTGGCCACCGAGCGTTACGCTCAATACCCGCTCCATGGGCGGAAGCCTGCCGTCAGCCGGCTGTCCGAGCAGGAACGGATGCTGGTCGATCCTGTCGTAGCCGTAATAGGGATTTCGCCCGTAGGGCCTCGAATGGCCGGTGTTGCGGCCGAGCACCTGCCCGTCCGGAAAGGCGAGGCGGAACGCGTCGAAGGAGACGATCGAGGAGGGAACCCTTGCCAGCCGGGCGCCGGCGTGCTCGCCGACGATGGACCGTCCGGTAAACTGCTGCCACCAGCTCTCGCTTGCCGATCGTACATGACGAGATCGCTCATCCTGAGCAGGCCGGTGGTGCCGAAATCCAGGACGTCTCCGTGCAGCCTCCGGTCGAACACGATGGACGCGTTGCAAAGGGGGCAGAAGGTCACGGCCACCGGCACGCCCGCGATCTCATCGTTGACGATTTCGTGATAGATGAGTATCTGCAGCGGATACGCCTTCGCCTGCTCACCGATCGCCAGCGCTATCACCGGTTCCAGCGGATCGATCCAGGCGGACGCGTCGGCGACACGCTCGAATTCGGGTGCATCGATCGAGGGGATGCCGTCCTTCGGCGGCCCGCCGGAACGGATCTCGTGAAGATCGACGATTTGCCGTGAAAAATCGGTGTCGGGCCAGGCCAGCTCGAGACGGGTCTGGGCGAGCGCGGGGGTCGCGGCAGACCACAAAAGCAGAAGGAGCAAGGCCAGCCTGTTCATGCAGATTTTGACATTATGACTTATAATCGGGACAAGCCCGGTGATCGCCGAGAGTTCGATGACAATCCGTTTGTCGACTGTATCACGCGAAACCGGCGATGCGGTTTCGACAATTCCTGAACATACGGCTGATCTATGAACAAAACGGCGAAATTCCGACTCGGAGAGGTTGTTCGTCATCGGCATTACGATTTCAGAGGCGTGATTTTCGATGTCGATCCGGAATTCAGCCATACCGATGAGTGGTACGAGGCGATTCCGGAAAAAATCAGGCCCCGGAAGGACCAGCCGTTCTACCATCTTTTCGCTGAAAGCAGCGATCACCAGTACATCGCCTACGTCTCGGAGCAGAATCTGGTCCAGGACGAGAGCGGAGACCCGATCCAGCATCCTGAAATCGAAAAACACTTCCTGATCAGCGAGCAGGGCCAGTATCTGACCCGCCCGGACATGTCCCACTGACCGGGACCGGATTCATCAGGAGGAGCGCTTCAGGGCGTATGCCCGCCAGCACAGCCCCAGAACCAGCAGGAGATGCACCAGGGCGAGATGCCAGGGCAGCCCGTCCGGGCCATACAGCATCATCGACCACCCTCCGGACATGGAGCCGACGAGCGCTCCGATCCCCCACACCATGGCAAACGACGCCGAGCCGTTGATCAGTTCGATGCCGTCGAAACGGCTGCCGAGCGAAGCCAGGGACACGGTATAGATTCCGTAGCCGGCCGTGCCGGCCAGGACCAGCACGGGCCACATCCAGGGCGTGGCCATGACGATCGGAAGCAGGCCCAGCATGATCGCCGCAAGCGATGCGCAGCCGGCCAGGACCGTCCGGTGGGGAAAGCGGTCGGCCAGCCATCCGACCGGAAACTGGAACACGGTGTTGCCGATGACCAGGGCGGTCAACACCAGCGCCGAGGTCGAGATGTCCAGTCCGTAGCGAATTCCGTAGACCGGCAACAGGGAAAGCGTGGCGGCATCGAAAAGGGAAAAGACCAGGACGCAGCCAAGCAGTATCGGGGCCTTGCGGGAAAAATCGAGGATGCCCGAAGCCGATTGCTCGCGATTCGGTACGGA
>VYGS01000001.1:0-4130 GCA_009841725.1 Gammaproteobacteria bacterium | reverse complement strand
CTACAGCTCGCAAACCTGCGCGGCCTTAGTGTCGTTGTCCGTAAGTTGCGGCTACTCGCCTGCCTGAAACGGCGCGGAGCCCATCACGAACGGCGCCCAGCCCTCGATGCCGATCCAGCTGACAAGCGCCGGTCCGGTGCCGAAGCTCAGCGACAGGATGCTCCCGTAGACCGCGACAACCTTGCCCCGATGCGCGTCTCCCGCATAGCGGACGATCCAGACCTCGCTCAGCACGAACAGCGTGGAGATGCACACACCCTGCAACAGCCGCAGAACAAACCAGGCCTCGATGGAATCGAAAATCCTGTACGTCAGGATAATCAGCGCTGTCAGCAGCGCGGCCCCGATGGCCATGTTCCTTCCGCCCAACCGGGCGGATATCGCCGGAATGGCCGGTGAAAACAGCAGGATGCCGATCGGCATCATGGACGCGTTGATGCCGATCATGGTTTCTGATACGCCCCGGGATTCCAGGATCAGCGACAGCAGGGGAAACGACATGCCGAAAGCGAGACCGAAAACCGAGATCGCCGCACACGCCGGAACGAGGTTCCTGACATCAATTTTCCGGCCGGTCGAATTCATTCACGCACCTCCTGATCCCGACCGCATGATCGGGTTCGACAGTCCGGCAGCCGGTTCAAGGCGGGCTTTCCGAAACACCATGCTCCGACGGGAAGCGGCGGTTCAGCGGACCGGACGACCCCGAAATGTATCACGGGGACCCGGTTCGGGAACAGGAATCTTTTTTCGCTCCGCCAGCCAGATTCCCGAACACACCAAAAGCAGGGAAAGGGCATGAAACCACTGGAACGCCTCTCCCAGCACCAGCACAGCCAGGAGCGAGGCAAAGACCGGCACCAGGTTGACGAAAACGCCCGCCCTGCCCGGGCCGATATCCGCAACGCCCTGTATGAAGGAGATTTGCGCGACGAAGGACGGCAGCAGGGTGATCAGCAGCACGATCAGCCAGCCCCGGGGCGTCGGCCACTGGAGGGCTCCCGTCACATGCTCGGCAAGGGTGAACGGCAACGATGTCACCAGTGCGGCCACGCTCACCACCGCGAAGATCGGCAAGGGAGGAATGCCTTCGAGCTTCTTCAGGTTCAGCGCATAGCCCGCATAGAGAAAGCACGCGAACACCATCAGGTAGTCGCCCCGGTTGACCGACAGGCTCCCGAGCCTGTGAAGCTCCCCGGACGTCGCCACCAGGCAGACGCCGGCGATGGTCATCAGGACCCCCGCAGCCTGGAGGGTGGAGAAGCGCGTGCCGTACAGAACCAGCCCCCCAAGCAGGACAATCACCGGAATCCCTCCCTGGATGATGCCGATATTGAGAGCCGTCGTCGTGTGGGCGGAAATGTAGAACAGGGCGTTGAACATCGCGAGGCCCAGCGCGCCCATCGCGACCAGCCGGGGAAGATGCGCGCGCAGCGCCGGCCAGTGCTCGGCGAGCTGGCGGGACGAGATGGCCATCATCAGGCACACCACGCCGAGCCATCTGAGAGTGACGACCAGCATCGGGGACACCTCCCCGACGGCCAGTCGGGCGAACACCGCGTTACACCCCCAGCAAAACGCGGTGACGGTCAGGCACAGATACGCCCGGAGACGCGGATTGTCCGAGAGGTGGTTGATGGCGGCCTCCGCCAGCGGGTGGAACACGGAGAGCGGAAATCATACCAGAAGTACTCGGAAAATTCGGGGCCTGCCGCCGCAGCGATCATCGGGGCCGGGGAAAGCGTGGGAGCGGGCCGTGGCGGACTGGAACTACGGCTCCCGGTGGGTGAAGTGAGTGCCGATGCTGTCCGGCACAGGAAGCACCTTTCGGGTCTCGAGGTCCATGATCACGCTCGTGCACCGGCACCGGACCGCCGTCTCGCCAGCCGGGGTGATGACCCGCTGATCGAGCACGAAGCTTTTCGTTCCCTTTTTTCCGGGCATCGTCCTGACGCGGAATTCCTCTCCCTGGAAGCATTCCTTCAGGTAATCGATATTGAGATTCACCACCACGGTCCCCAGAGTGAAATCCTCGCCCCGGACTGCGCCGGAACCCCACAGTCCCGCCTGCGCGTACCAGAGATACCGGGCCTTCTCCAGGAATCTGACCGCGGCGACATGATTCATGTGTCCAAGTTCGTCCGCGTGGTCGGGCCCGACCGTGAAACGGGTCTCCGCGATCATGATCTCAAGCCACCGAGCGCTTTCTCACATAGGACACGAGGTGTCCGCACACGTCCCGGGCATCGTCCTCCGCACCGTGAATGAAGCTCGACTTCCGCCTTCTGAGAAAGGTCGTGCCGAGCACGTACAGGCCCGGCCAGTCGGCCACTCCGCCGTCATGGCGAATCCGTCCCTTCCGATCGAAGACCGGCAAATCCAGCCACGTGTAGTCCGGTGCGAAACCGGTCGCCCAGACTACGGAGCGGATGTTCTCCCTGCCGAAATCCAGCGTCAGGGGAGGGCTCTCCTCAATGCGGGTATCCGGGAAGCGGTCCGGCTCGCCGGCCTGCACATCGAGGCCCTGGCTGGCAATCCATTCATCGATCGTTCTCAAGAGGCGATTCATCTTGAGGTCCGCCAGTTCGCAATGGTTTTTGAGAGAGCCTGAAAACAGGGCCTTGCCCTCCCGGATGTCCATCAGCTTTCCGCGCAGCCGGATGCCCGAGTCGGACAGCGCGTTCAGGTCCATCGTGCGCCTCTGCGGCGTGCCGATCAGCTGTGGAGACGGGATGTTCCGGGCCCGGACCAGATCGTCCATCTCGTCGTATCTCTCGTCGAGTATGCCGGCCTTCTCCATCCACCACAGGATGTCCTGTCCCCGATAGATCCGGGGCAGCCGGACATGCTCGCCAACACTCAGGGTGACGGGTCTTCCCGAAAGATGGATTTCAAGGGCTAGCTGAAGCCCCGTGGCGGACGCCCCGACCGTCAGCACCCCGCCCGGGGGAAGCTGCTCCGGATTGCGGTACTCCAGGGGATGGACGCTTGCGAGCGATTCCGGCAGGCTCTGGGAGCACTCGGGAATGCTGGGCCGGTTGCATGCGCCGCTTGCCACGATCACCGAGGACGCCTCGAACTCCCCGCCTGTCGTGGCAACGGAAAACCCTTTCGACCCGGAGCACAGGGACGTGACCCGGATTCCGGAGCGAACCGGGGCTGCGATGAATGCGGCATAGTCCTCGATGAAGCGGACGGTTTCGGCAACCGTGAAAAACCCGTCCGGATCGTCTCCGCGGTAGCCGAAGCCCGGCAGACGCGCCTGCCGGTTCGGCGTGAGAAGACGCATCGAATCCCAGCGCTCGGTCTTCCAGGAATTGGCGATCTCGCCGCGCTCCAGGATGATGTGACCGATTCCGGCCTTCTGGAGAAAGTAGCTTGCCGCCAATCCGGAATGACCGGCGCCGATGATGACGCAGTCGGTCGTTGTCGCCGCCATGGCCGGGGCGGATCAGTTGACCTCGACCGTGATGTTTGTGGGATTGGTCACGATGTCGAAGACGGCCGACCGTTTCTGGGACTGCGCGACCAGCGCCCGGATGTCCTCGGGCGACGCATCGGCATCGATTGCAAAATGCACCTTGATGCCGTCAAAACCGTTTCGAACGTCGCTGTCGATGCCGAGAATGCCGGCGAGATCCATACTGCCGCGGAGTGTCGAGGAGACCGACTTGAGCTGGATGTTGCGCCGCTGCGCCACTGCGGCGACCCCGGCGGTCAGGCAGCTTGCCAGCCCGACCAGGACCAGCTCGACCGGTGTCGCGCCGTTGTCCTCGGCCGCGAGTATCTCGGGATGATCGGACTCGAAGGAAAATTCCTGCTTGTGGGACTGGTCTTCGCCCATTCCGTAAAACGCCTGGCAGGTTGAGCGGCTGTGGGTTCCCTTCACCCACTTGCAACTGGCCTGCCACGTGAACTTTCCGGCCTCGGGCGCACCCGACAACGCTTCTCGGGCGTTCAGCAACGCATCGACATTCACTCCGTTGTCTACAGTCAATTCAATCATTATAAACCTCTTCTATGATGGAATATAAGCACGTTATGCTATCAAGTTTGCCCTCATCTTTCCAGCCCTTGTCCGGGTTCAATACATGTGGGACTGAGAGGGTTCGGTGACCCCGTGTTGTTGA
>VYGS01000089.1:8565-13222 GCA_009841725.1 Gammaproteobacteria bacterium | reverse complement strand
ACTGCGCACAGCGGGCTTCCTTTTTCGGATGATCCCGGCGATAATCCACCTTCGCCCGGGTATGGAGACCGTGTGACGACCGTGTCTGTCGTGATAAATCAATCCCCTACGGTATCTTGCCATGACTATCAAGACGACCTGTATCGGCGCCTGGCCGAAACCCGCCTACGTCAGGCTGCCTGACTGGTTCAACATACCCGGCGGTCTGGACGGGGCGGATCTGACCGGGCGGTGGAAAAAAGCCATGGAAGACCTGGGCCCGGATGCGGAAGCCATCATATCCCGCGGTATCCAGGAGGTCGTTCAGGAACAGGTGAGGGCCGGGATCGACATTCCCACGGACGGCGAGGTGCCCAGGGAAAACTACATCCATTACCATTGCCGCCACCTGAACGGCTTTGACTTCGTCAACCTGACCAACCGGGAAATGCGCGGGGGAGCCTGTGCCGCCAACCTCCCCACCATCAGCGGCCCGGTGTCCGTGAAACAGCTGTTCGCTGTAGAGGACTGGAAGCGGGCGCAGGCCTATACCGACCGTCCGGTCAAGTTCACCATGCCGGGCCCGATGACCGTCAGCGACACCAGCGCAGACGCCCACTATCATGATCCGGCAAGGCTGGGAGCGGACATCGCGGATGCCCTGAACCGGGAGGTGCTGGCGCTTGCCGAAGCTGGCTGCCGCTACATCCAGATCGATGAGCCGCTGTTCGCCCGCAAGCCGGCCGAAGCCTTGGACTACGGGTTTGACAATCTGGAGAGGGCCTTTCACGGCTGTCCCCGGCATATCGAACGGACCGTGCACATGTGCTGCGGTTATCCGGACCGGCTGGATCATCCCGACTATCCGAAGGCGGATCCGGGCGCCTACCTTGAGATCGCGGATGCCGTGGAGGCCTCCAGTATCGACGCCGTGTCCGTGGAGGATGCACACCGCCACAACGACCTGCACCTGCTGGAGCACTTCAGGACCACCAAGGTGATCTTCGGCCTGGTGGCCATTGCGAAGAGCCGGGTGGAAGGTGTCGATGAAATCCGGGAACGCCTGCTCCAGGTGCTGGCCCACATCGACCGTGACCGTCTCATCGCGGCCCCGGACTGCGGTCTTGGCCTGCTCAGCAGAGATCTGGTGGTATCGAAACTGAACAACCTGTGTGCCGCTGCCCGGTCTGTCTAGCATGATTTGAGCCCAGGCTGCCGGCCCCCGTGTTGTCCTTCGGCGCGCATCTTGTGCGCTACCTACTGAGGGACGTAACCATTCGATCGATGGTGACAGCCAGGTTTCGCACCTGTTCACCGGGTTGGGCTTGGCTGCCTTGACGATGGCGCACCTGGCAGTGTCGATACACGTTTTCGCGCTGACGCCACGGCCGCCGCCCCGCACCCCGACAGGAGGGTGCAAGCTGCATAAAGGAACAGTGCGCCTGCGTGAGACGGGATGTCGGCGGCGGGGCGGGTCATGGCCTGTCCATGGTGATCCGCCTTTCAGCATCATGACGCGGTCTTCCCGGGCGGCAGTCTGTCTGTCGACAGGGGGAGGGGAGTGGTTACTTAACGGGTATAATTTGCCGGATTTCGATTCGCTTTCGGGCCTTGGCGGAACCAGGTATGGACAATCTGAACCGATGCGGGTGGTGTGGCGAGGATGCCCTGTATCGCGACTACCACGACAATGAATGGGGCGTGCCTCTGCACGACAACGTGAAGCTGTTCGAATTCCTGTGCCTGGAAGGGGCGCAGGCCGGGCTGAGCTGGATCACCATCCTGCGCAAACGGGCCCGATACATCGAAGTGTTCGACGGTTTCAATCCCGACGCCATCGCACGCTATGACGACAGGAAAATCTCGGCATTGCTCAACGATCCCGGAATTGTGCGCAACAGGCTGAAGGTGCATGCGTTCATAAAGAATGCCCGCGCCTGTCTGGACATGCGGGAGGCGGGGCTGACTCTGGACCGTTACTTCTGGGACTTCGTGGACGGCAGACCCATCCAGAACGCCTGGAGGACTCTCGACGAGGTGCCGGCGAACACCGGACTGTCGGATCGGCTCAGCAGGGACTTGAAACAACGGGGGTTTGCCTTCGTCGGAACGACGATCTGCTATGCCTTCATGCAGGCGACAGGCATGGTCAACGACCATCTCGTGGACTGCTACCGACATCGGCAGCTTTCCCCGGCCTGAATGCAAACGACCGGTGCAGCCTTTCAGGATAGGCGTCCCGAGATGATTCGGAGCGCCTCCTGATCAACCCGTGACAGCCGGGCAAAGGGCTGTTCAGATCACGAAATCAAAAGCCGGTTCATCAACTTGACGAACTCGCCGGGATTCTTCAGCGTTGCGCCTTCCGCCAGGGCGGCCTGATCGAAGAGCAGACACGCCCAGTCTTCCACCGTTTCGCTTTCCGGGTCCATTCGCTTGATCAGGTCGTGGTCGGGGTTGATTTCCAGGATGGGCTTGGCAGCGGGTGCATCCTGCCCAATGGCCTTGAGAATGCGTTCCATGTTGCCACCCATATCGAACTCATCGGCGATGAGACAGCTGGGAGAATCAACCAGCCTGTCGGAAATCCGCACATCCTTGACCCGGTCTTCCAGCACGGACTTGAATTTCTGGATCAGGGGATCGAGCGTTGCCTGTCTCGCTTTCGCGTCCTCCTTGTCCTCTTCGGCTTTCAGATCGTCGAGGTCCAGTTCACCCTTGGCGATCGATTTCAGGGGCTTTTCCCGGTATTCGGTCAGATACGAGACAAACCATTCGTCTATCGGATCGGACAGGAGCAGCACCTCGATCCCGTTTTTGCGAAACACTTCAAGATGAGGCGATGATTCCGCAGCACTGTGAGTTTCAGCCGTGATGTAGTAGATATTTTTCTGCTTCATCGGCATCCGGTCGACATACTCGTCCAGGGACACCGTCTGGGCATCTCCGTCATTGCGGGTGGAGGCGAACCGGGACAGTTCCGCGATCAACTGTCGGTTTTCCTGGTCCTCGACCACACCTTCCTTGAGAGACTTTCCGAACTCCTTCCATAACCGGCCGTACTTGTCCGGATCCGCTTTCCCCAGCTTCCTCAGTTCACCGAGGACTCTCTTGACCGCGGCCGAGCGGATCTTGTCGATGTCGCGATTCTGCTGCAGGAATTCTCTGGATACATTGAGCGGAAGATCTGCGCAATCCACCAGCCCGCGCACGAATCGAAGATAGTTCGGCATGAGGGTCTTGGCGTCATCGGAAATGAAGATTCGCCGCACGTACAGCTTGATGCCGTGCCTCTGCTCCCGGTCCCACAGATCGAAGGGGGCGTTGGAGGGAACGAACAGCAGGGAAACGTAGTCCATCTTTCCCTCGACCCTGTTGTGAATGGTCAGGGCGGGTGGTTCGGGATCATAGGTCAGGGAGGAATAGAAGTTGTTGTATTCTTCTTCGGATACCTCCTGCTTGGGTCGTGTCCACAAGGCGGATCCCTTGTTGACGGTTTCCCAGTTTTCCCCTGTCCCGTCCTCCGATTGCGCATCATCGTCCTGCTCGGGCTCCTTGGGCATGAGGATCGGGATCGAGATGTGGTCGGAATACTTCTCTATGATGCGCCTGATGCGGAATTTCTCGGCATATTCGAGATCATCCTCCTTCAGCGAAATGGTGATTTCCGTGCCCCGATCGGGCCTGTCGACGGACGAAATCGTGTATTCCCCGGTTCCATCGGACGTCCACATCACGCCTGACTTGGAGGCTACTCCGGCCTTCCGGGTCAGCAGGGTGACCTGTTTTCCGACCAGGAAACTGGAATAGAATCCCACGCCGAACTGGCCGATGAATCCGGCGTCATCGGAGGATTTTTCGGCCTCCATTTTCTCGATAAAGGCCCGGGTTCCCGAACGGGCGATCGTGCCGATGTCCTGAACGACCTCGTCATGGTCCATGCCGATTCCGTTGTCGCGGATGGTGATCGTCTTGTTCTTGTCGTCGGGGATAACCCAGATGCCGAGTGCCTCGTCGTCCTCGAGGAGCTGATTGTCGGTCAGGGATGCAAACCGCAGCTTGTCGCAGGCGTCGGAAGCGTTGGATATCAATTCGCGCAGGAAGATTTCCTTGTTGCTGTAGAGCGAATGGATCATCAGGTGCAGCAACTGCTTGACTTCCGTCTGGAATGAACGGGTTTCCGAGGCGGAGGAGCCTTTTCGGCTTTTCCTGGTCTTGGTTTTCGTTTCAGAGCTCATGTCATAGTGTGGAATTGATCAGCATGATGCGAACAAATGGGGATTGTGCGCCGACCTTTCAAGAAAGCCGGGACGAATTTTCCTTCCGGGACCTGCGAAAGACCGGTGGGACGGTCGACGTTCGGGTCGGCGAGCCTCGGGTCCCTGTCCGGATATCCCCGTGTCGGCCCGGCATGTCGAGGAAGATGTGAAAGCAGGGTGAATTTAGACTATACTGCAAGCTGAATCCGGGTATTTCGATGATTCGGCATGGGATGCATTCGGGTTTTGCAGGAAAGGAATTGCGCTCTGGAGGTAGCGTTCCGTGATGCAATGCGTAAATACAATATTTGGTAACGGTCATTGTCTTCGATACCGTGATGCCTCAAAGCAGTAACGGGAAGGGTCCTTCGCGGTAGACATTGATGAAATCCGGTAAAGAGCAATATTCTGATCCGACT
>VYGS01000089.1:0-8555 GCA_009841725.1 Gammaproteobacteria bacterium | reverse complement strand
GATCCGACTCACCATCAAATCAAGAAAGCCAAGCATGTCTATAAACATCTCCTGGGAACGAAGCGGAAATCTGCTGGTTGCGATACTGTCGGGCCGTTTGGACGGCAGTAATGCCGATTTCACTGAAATTGCGCTGGAATCCGGCATTGAAGAGAGCGATCAAGCGCTGGTGCTGGATTTCGAGAATCTCTCGTTCATCAGTAGCGCAGGGATACGCGTGATTTGGAAATTCGCAAAGAGATTTAACGGTCCGGGCAAGAAATACGCTCTGTGTGCGCTTACTGCGTCCACAAGATCGATTATTGTCATGAGCGGATTGAACGAGTTCATTGCACTTTACGATTCCAGGTCGGAGGCGGTCAGTGCTCTTGAAGGCGATGGAACCGGTACGAATTCAGAACAAGAAATGTGAATCTCAAAAGAGGGCAGTTATGAGTGAGATCAATCGTGAAGAAAAGGCCATGTCCTTACGGAGTCCCGTCAATTTCGACATTGTGGCAGACAATATGCTCGATATTGCGGAATTTACAGTCGAGAAGTACGAATTTAGAAATGACACCGTCCTCTCTGCCGAGATGCGCGAGAATGCGCTCAAGGAAATCAGGAACAGCTTGTGGGTGAAAGTCGAGGAAATGAGGCGGCGTCGAAAGAAGATTCTCGAGGAGATGTTCTCCCTTGCGGAGGAGACGCTGGATGAGATATTGAGGGACAAAGGCTAGGCCGGTTTCGGATTGCGTGCGGGAGCCTCGGGACATGCAAAACGAACTCCAGAATCCCGCTTGCCTCCCCGCCTTCTGGTCAGGGAGCGTACGGAAACACGCAACGGTGTCGGGTACGCTGCCGGCCGCATTCAGGCCGTCTCCCGCATACCGGGAATACCGGCCATCCTTTTGGGCTGCCGGAAATCAAGACAGCGTTCCCGCCCCCTGATCCGCCCGGGCCGAATCGGTTTCCGACCTGTCCGGCCGGTCGAAAGGGGCGCAGCGACATTACCGCTTCCTGCCACGCCGTTGGAAATCCCGATCCGGCTCTGGAAGGTGCCGGATCGGCAATTCATGGACTTGTATCCCTGTACTTGAACTGCATCACCGGGAGTTTTAAGTTAAAATCGGAGGCCGACCAGGGTGCTTGGTAGGTTTCGGGGTATAGCGCAGCCTGGTAGCGCGCCTGCTTTGGGAGCAGGATGTCGGGAGTTCGAATCTCTCTACCCCGACCAGCTTTATTGCATTGTCTGAAGCGCCCGTAGCTCAACCGGATAGAGCAACGGCCTTTGAGCCCCGGGTTTCGGCTGCCGGATTCGGAGAAGTCGATTCACGGGATTGGGAGCCTCCACGGGGAATAGAAACCTGTGGAGTGCAGAGCACTGTATCGGTGAAACCTTAACGTGACGGACAAGCGGCCTGATCCGCCTGTTCCCAGACGATGGCAATACCGAGGAAACCGTGGCGGGTGCGAGCATTCGCCGGGGATCCGTAGAGACTATACGTGCTCCGCCTGAAACGGCGAAGATATAGTCCAGACCCCAAACCGGGCCGGTTTCCGGCCGGGGCGGCGAAAGCCGTAGTGGGTAAGCTAAGCCGTAGGTTACAGGTTCGAGTCCTGTCGGGCGCGCCAACAATGTATATAATGGTCGGCTTTGGATTGAGATCGTGGTGAGCGTAGCTCAGTTGGTAGAGCCCCGGATTGTGATTCCGGTTGTCGTGGGTTCGAGTCCCATCGTTCACCCCAATTTTTGGATGATTTCGGGTAGCGCCGCCAGCAAACACTGACGAATCGTAGGCAGGAAAAAGCATGACGTGCGAGAGTGGCGGAATTGGTAGACGCGCTGGATTTAGGTTCCAGTGGGGCAACCCGTGAGAGTTCGAGTCTCTCCTTTCGCACCATTTTCCTGAAGCAATGGTCGATGTCTAGTCCGTGCATGCAGCCGATGTCTGCAGCAACAAGTCAAGGTTGAAAAGGATCCGTTTCGATGCAGGTCTCCATAGAACAACGCGATATAGCGATAGAGCGCAAGGTCAATATTTCCATCCCGGCAGACCGGATTGAGCCTGAAGTCGACAGGCGTGTCAGGGAATACGGCAAGGATTGCCGGTTGCCCGGATTCAGGCCCGGCAAGGTTCCGTTTGGCATCTTGCGCAAGCGATTCGGCCCTGCCATCACCGACAAGTACCTGAACGAGACCTTTCCGGAGTACATGCAGGAGGCGTTCGATGCCAACGGGATGGAGCCCGCCGGTTTCGTGTCAATGGATGTCATTCCTTACGAATCGGGCAAGGATTTCGAATTTTCCGTGACGGTCGAGTTGTTTCCGGATATCCCGAATGAGGTGTATGAGGGGTTGACGGTCGTGCTTCGAGAATCAGAGATTACCGACCAGGATGTGCAGCGGACCCTTCATCGAATCGCCCTCCAGAATGCTGAATTCGTCGAGCATGACGGAGAAATCGGACCGGGTCTGCGTGTCACATTCCGTCATCGGTTTGTCGAAGACACGGACGAGGGGTTCGCGAGCGAACGGACCGTCATCACCGGCATGCAAGAGGCGGCAACGGATCTGGAGAAGGCGCTGCAGGGCGCGCGGCAGGGGGACCGGGTGGAGGTCGAGATGGATGAGGCCGAAATATTCTACCCGGGCACGTCCAGGGAGGATCGGAAGGAAAAGTTCCTGGTCCAGATCGAAAGGGTGGAACGCCCGGCTCAGGAAGTCGAAGTCAACGATGCGCTGGCAGAGAAACTGAACATCAAGGAAGGTGGCCTGAGTCAGCTGGAAGAGGATGTCAGAAAGCAGCTTGAAGGCGAACTGACCAGCCGGATCGAATCCGACAATCGCATCCGGATCATGAATGCCCTGATGGAGCGAAACGGCGAATCCGGGCAGGTGACCGTGCCGCGGTCACTGATCCTGAAGTCGGCTGGCACTTCCATCCCGTGGCAGATGGTCGATCAGGTGCCCGAGGAATTCTGGGATCATGAAATGACCCGGGAGCTGGAGCGCGCCGTGTTGTTTCAGTTGGTTTCCCATCATATCGTGAAGGAGCACGGCCTTGAGCCTGACGATGACCAGATGCGAGAGCACCTGAGATCGGTTGCCGGGAGTTACGAGGATCCCGAGGAGTACATCAACAATGTCTTGGCGAATCAGCGCGGACACGACCAGGTCAGGCAGAATCTCACGGAAAAGATGGTGGTCGACAAGATTCTCGAGACTGCAGGCACGACGACAGAATCCGTCTCTTTTCAGGAATTGGTGAGTGCCCTGCCAGGCCAGTAGGCCGGAGACTGCGGCCCGTTCACGAACAATTTTGGACAAACATGACATGACAGAACATCAGATCCCTTTGTCGGGAGCGGTACGGGACATCGGCCTGATACCGATGGTGGTTGAAACCACGGGGCGGGGCGAGCGTGCCTTCGACATTTATTCCCGCCTGCTCAAGGAACGCGTGGTCTTCATGGTCGGAACGGTCGACGATCACATGGCCAACCTGATCGTTGCCCAGCTTCTGTTCCTCGAGTCCGAAAATCCCGAAAAGGACATCTCCCTGTACATCAACAGCCCGGGCGGCATGGTGTCCTCGGGGTTCGCGGTCTACGACACCATGCAATTCATACGCCCCGACGTGAGCACGGTTTGCGTCGGACAGGCGGCGAGCATGGGAGCGGTCATTCTGGCAGGAGGCTGCGAGGGGAAACGGCATGCCCTGCCTCATTCCCGGGTCATGATCCACCAGCCCATGGGCGGATCCCAGGGTCAGGCGACCGACATTGAAATCCACACCCGGGAAATACTCGGTGTCCGCGATCGTCTGAACCGGATACTCTCGCTCCATACGGGCCAGACCCTGAAGCGAATCAAGACGGATACCGACAGGGACCACTTCATGAGTGCCGAGGATGCCGCCAAGTATGGACTTATCGATACGGTGCTGACCCGCCGCAACGATCCCGAAGCTGCGTAGGGATTCGTTGAGGACTCGAAAAATATCCCAAAATCGTCTTAACAATTTCCTTCTGCGGGTTGTAGAATTGAACACCATACAATGACAAAGGCGGCAACCCCGTAAGTTTGTTTGAATTATCAGGCTTTAAGGTATGGCAAACAGATCATCCAAAGGCGAGAAGATCCTGCATTGCACTTTCTGTGCCAAGAGTCAGCGTGAAGTCAAGAAGCTGATCGCAGGACCGTCGGTCTATATCTGCGACGAGTGCGTCGAACTTTGCAACGATATCATTCGGGAGGAGAGGGGACAGGAACAAAACGCCCAGCCCTTCGGTGGAGGTTACAACGCCTTTCCGCGACCCAAGGAAATTCACCGGATTCTTGATGATTATGTGATCGGTCAGCAAAGCGCCAAGAAAATGTTGTCGGTGGCGGTGTACAACCATTACAAGCGCATCGAGAACGAGAAGGACGGTGACGAGGTCGAGATTTCCAAGAGCAACATCCTGCTGATCGGGCCGACCGGTTCGGGGAAGACGCTGCTGGCCGAAACCCTTGCGCGGCAGCTCAAGGTGCCATTCACCATTGCAGATGCCACGACGCTTACGGAGGCCGGCTACGTTGGCGAGGATGTGGAGAACATCATCCAGAAGCTGTTGCAAAATTGCGATTACGACACAGAAAAGGCCGAGACCGGCATTGTCTATATTGACGAAATCGACAAGATTTCCCGCAAGTCCGACAACCCGTCGATTACACGGGATGTGTCCGGTGAGGGGGTTCAGCAGGCGCTGCTCAAACTGATCGAGGGCACAATCGCCTCAATCCCCCCGCAGGGAGGACGAAAACACCCGCAGCAGGAATTCATCTCGGTCAATACCAAGAACATTCTGTTCATCTGCGGCGGCGCGTTTGCCGGACTCGAGAAAATCATCCAGAACCGTACCGAAAAGTCGGGAATTGGTTTCGGTGCCGACATCAAGGACAAGTCCGACAAGACCCGGTCCAGCGAACTCCTCGATCAGCTGGAACCGGAGGATCTGATCAAGTACGGGCTGATTCCCGAATTCGTGGGCCGCCTTCCTGTAGTGGCGACGCTGGAGGAACTCGATCAGGAGTCGCTTGTGAGAATCCTGGAAGAACCGAAAAACTCACTGATCAAGCAGTATCAGTGCCTGTTCGGGCTTGAAGGGGTGGAACTGGTGTTCAGGATGGATGCGCTGGAACAGATCGCTATCAAGGCCATGAAAAGAAAGTCCGGGGCGAGGGGGTTGCGTTCCATCATGGAAAATTCCCTGATTGAAACCATGTATGAGCTGCCTTCGATCAAGGGTGTGGCCAAGGTGGTCGTGGATGCCTCCGTGATAGCGGAAGGTTCACGGCCGCTTTATGTCTATAGCGATGATCTCGACAAGAAGTCCGTTGCCGGATCATCCTCCTGACCACGCGCTTCGACCGCCCGTCTTTCAAAATAACCCGAAATTGTGCCGGTTGCTGATAACATGTTGGGTCAGGGTGGCGATATAATCGACCATATGGTCTGATCGCAAAGAGAGAAGGGTACGCATCAGCTATGGATATCGTCGAGTTTCACGAGTTGGAAATCATTCGGTGAAGAACGAAAGTCAAGAATTCCTGTCCAGTTTGCCGGTTTTGCCGCTTCGGGATGTCGTGGTGTTCCCCCGTATGGTCATCCCGTTGTTCGTGGGCCGTCCCAAGTCCATCAAGGCGCTTGAGATGGCAATGGAGTTGCACGACAAGAGCATTTTTCTCGTGACTCAACGAGATGCGGCCGACGACGACCCCGGTATGGATGATGTCTACAGGACAGGAACCGTGGCATCCGTCCTGCAGATGCTGAAGATGGCCGATGGCGCCGTAAAGTTGCTGGTCGAGGGTGAAAGTCGCGCGAACATCATCGGGTTTCACGATTACGGCAACTGGATTGCGAGCGATCTGGAATTGATTCCAGAAACCGCTCTGGCCAACACGGACTCCCATGCACTGGTACAGACGGCTGTTGCCGAGTTCGAAAAATTCGTCAAGTTCAATCCCAAGATTCCGCCTGAGATCCTGGCTTCCCTGAACAAGGTCGATGAAGTGGGTGCGGCTGCAGACATCATCGCCGCACATCTCAATATCGGGAATGACGAGAAACAGTCCATTCTGGAGATGACCGACCCGGCCGAACGGATCGAGCATGTGCTTGTAAAGCTGGCCGAGGAAATAGAGGGGCTCAGGGTCGAAAAAACGATCCGGACGCGGGTCAAGAAACAGATGGAACGCAGCCAGCGGGAGTATTATCTGAACGAAAAGCTCAAGGCGATTCACAAGGAACTCGGTGAAAACGAGGAGGGTTCGAGTGAAAACGATGAGCTGGCCAAACGGATTGCCGAAGCCGGTATGTCCAAGGAGGCCAGAGAGAAGGCCGATGCCGAGCTGAAGAAGTTGCGGATGATGTCACCCATGTCCGCCGAGGCCACGGTCGTTCGGAACTATATCGACTGGCTGCTTGCTCTGCCTTGGAAGACCCGTACGCGGATTTCCAGAAACCTGCCCCGGGCGCAGAAGATACTCGACGACGATCATTACGGGCTGGAAAAGGTCAAGGAGCGGATTCTCGAATATCTGGCGGTCCAGACACGCGTGAAAAAACCCAAGGCGGCCATCCTTTGCCTTGTCGGACCACCGGGAGTCGGCAAGACTTCGTTGGGCGAGTCGATCGCCCGGGCAACCAACCGGAAGTTCATACGCATGTCGTTGGGGGGCGTACGGGACGAAGCTGAAATCAGGGGCCACCGCAGAACCTATATTGGCTCGATGCCGGGGAAGATCATTCAAAACCTGTCACGCGCCAAGTCGAAAAATCCGCTGTTCATGCTGGATGAGGTCGACAAGATGTCGATGGACTTCCGAGGTGATCCGTCATCCGCATTGCTTGAAGTGCTTGACCCGGAACAGAATCACAAGTTTGGCGACCACTACCTGGAAGTGGACTATGACCTGTCCGATGTCATGTTCATCGCCACGGCCAATACCCTGAATATTCCTCCACCGTTGCTGGACCGAATGGAAGTCATCAGGATTTCCGGGTATACCGATGAAGAAAAACTCGAAATTGCGAACCGCTATCTTCTTCCCAAGCAGAGGAAATACAATGGGCTGAAGGCGGGGGAGGCCACCATCACCCCCAAGGCGGTCAAGGACATCATCGCGTTTTATACCCGGGAAGCCGGGGTCAGGAATCTTGAGCGGGAAATCTCGAAGATACATCGCAAGGTGGTCAAGGACCTCGTGCTCAGCAAGTCGTCTTCCCGCAAGATTCGAATTACATCGCAGAGTCTGATCAAGTATCTCGGCGTCAAGCAATACCGCCGTGGCGGGATGCTGGAGGCGAACAAGGTCGGTCAGGTTCAGGGATTGGCCTGGACCGCATTCGGCGGTGAATTGCTGAGCATTGAGGCCGTGGTGATGCCGGGAAAGGGAACACATGCCTATACCGGCAAGCTCGGAGACGTCATGAAAGAGTCGATTTCGGCTGCAATCAGCGTTGTCCGCAGTCGCAGTCGGAACTGGGGCATTGCTCCGGACTTCCACGAAAAGCAGGACATTCATGTCCATGTTCCGGAAGGGGCGACGCCGAAAGACGGCCCAAGCGCAGGGATCGGCATGTGCATTGCCATTGTATCGGCACTGACCGGAATCCCGGTTCGTTCCGATGTGGCGATGACCGGTGAAATCACCCTTCGCGGCGAAGTCTTGCCGATCGGGGGGCTCAAGGAAAAATTGCTTGCAGCCCATCGGGCCGGTATCAAACTGGTCATCATTCCCGAGGAGAACGAAAAGGATCTGCGGGATGTAAGAGAGAATATTCGAAGAAAATTGGATATCCGTCCGGTAAAACGGATCGATCAAGTGGTAGACTGTGCCCTGGAAAGGGCGCCGGTTTCACTTCCAGAGGAAGAGATAGATGAAACGAAACTGGGAGAGCAGGAAAAAGAACGTCGCGATAGGGTGGGGCCGTCCATCACCGCTCATTAGTTGAGACAGCGACCGTCTGCGTTTCCGGATTTGAATTGGATATGAGAACAGGCAGTGTCACTGTCTGCTGCAATCAGAAAATGGAGTAAGCTGGCATCACCGGATTATCAGAATTCCAGATGTGAGGGGAAGGGGGATTCTCGTGCTGACAAAAACGTTGTTTTCAATCGGGACCGGTGCGATTGAAACAAGAATATTAACTATCTAATTGAGGATATTTTCATGAAAAAAACAGAGCTTATCGATCAGGTCGCCAGCAAGGCCAACTTGTCGAAAACGGATGCGGCGAGTGCGATCGACGCGGTTGTCAGTTCCATCAGTTCGGCATTGGTGTCGGGCGACAGCGTGACTCTGGTCGGCTTCGGGACGTTTTCGGTTTCCGCCCGAGCGGCCCGTACCGGACGCAATCCGCGTACCGGGGAGCCGATTCAGATTGCCGCATCCAAACTGGTTCGGTTCAAAGCTGGAAAATCATTGAAGGATTCGGTAAACTGAGTAGTTTGGGCGCTTAGCTCAGCCGGGAGAGCATCGCCCTTACAAGGCGAGGGTCGCAGGTTCGATCCCTGCAGCGCCC
>VYGS01000028.1:5775-13240 GCA_009841725.1 Gammaproteobacteria bacterium | reverse complement strand
GGGGAGGGACGATGATCCGGAGGGCCTGGGGGATAATCACGAGACTGAGGGTGCGACCGCGGTTGATGCCGAGTGCATAGGACGCTTCCGTCTGGCCGTAGTTGACTCCCTGTATGCCGGCCCGCACGATCTCTCCGATGAATGCCGCCGTATACAGCGACAGGGCGAGCAGCAAAGCGATGAATTCGGGTCTGATGACCATGCCGCCCCTGAAATTGAATCCTTTCAGTTCCGGGACATCCCACGTGATCGGGCTTCCGAGGATGAAAAAGACGACCAGAGGCACGCCCACGATGGAGGCAAGGCCGATCCAGAAGACCGGATACCGGTGCCCGGTTTCATCCTGGACATTTTTCGCATAGCGCCGAAACCAGAACATGAACGCGATGCCGAGGACGAACAGGGCGATCACGGCCAAGAACAGGGGCTCGAAGATCGGTTTGGCGGAAAAGATTCCCCGGTTGGTCATGAAGGCTACATCGTTGACGGAGACGGCCTGTTTCGGAACAGGGAACGAATGGACAATGATGCCGTGAACCAGCAGGATGTGAAGCAGGACCGGAACATTGCGGACAAATTCGATATAGCAGTATGCCAGCCGGTTGACCAGCCAGTTCTTGGACAGGCGCAGGACGCCCAGAATGAATCCCAGCACGGTGGCCAGGACAATGCCGCACGAGGCGATGAGCAATGTGTTCAGAATGCCGACCAGCATGGCCCGGAAATGGGGCGATCTCGAGTCGTATTCGATCAGGTGCTGGTTGATGTCGTAGCTTGAGGGCTGCCACAGAAAATCGTAGCTGAACCCTTTTCCGATCGCCTGGAGGTTGACGATGGCGTTGTTGATGATATAGGCAAAAAAAGCGAAGACAAGGGAGATGGTGGCGATCTGGATAATGACTGAGCGCGACTCCTTGTCGTTCCAGAGTCGGGAGAGGATGTTTCTTTGGGGTATCGTGGCTACCTGTTCCATGTTATCGAACGATCCCGTCGGATTGGATGTTCACGAACCCCGTAGGTATTCCGTGTGTCGCCGGATGTCGCATCCGGACAGGTCGGGACGGCCCGGTTGGGCCGCCCCTGCAGGATGTGTCGGGGTCGCCGACATGACCTGAAGTCCGATTCCGGTTACCGGATCGGTGCCGCATACAGGATGCCGCCGTCCGTCCACTGTGCGTTCAGACCGCGTTCCAGAGCAAGCGGGGTATCAGGACCGATATGCCGATCAAAGATCTCTCCGTAGTTTCCGACAGATTCGATAACCCGCACAGCCCACTTGTTGTCGAGTCCGATCCAGGATCCTGCATCGCCCTCGGTTCCGCACAGGCGGTTGACACTCGGGTTGTCGCCGGCTGCGGCACACATTTCGCCAACGTTGCCCATGCCGACACCAAGTTCCTCGGCAGCGATGATGGCGTTGACCACCCATTTGCCGATATCGGCCCACTGATCATCCCCGTGCCGTACCGCACCTCCAAGGGGCTCCTTGGAAATGATTTCAGGCAGAATGACATGCGCAGAGGGATCCTCAAGCGCGGCCCGGGTCGAAGCGAGGCCGGATGCGTCCGTGGTGTACACGTCGCACCGATTGCCGGAATAGTTGGCGATGCCTTCTTCGTTGGTTTCGATATTGACCGGCTCATAGCTCATGCCGTTGGCACGGAAGAAGTCGGCCAGGTTCAACTCGGTTGTCGTGCCGGTCTGGATGCAGACCGAAGCGCCTTCAAGCTCTTTTGCCGAGGTGACGCCCATGTCCTTGCGGATAAGGAAGCCTTGGCCATCGTAGTAGTTGATCGGCAGGAAGGTCAGCTTGAGATCGGCGTCGCGGCTCATTGTCTCGGTGGTGTTCCGGAACAGGATGTCGCCTTCGCCGGAATTCAGAAGGGTGAAGCGGGTTTTGCCGGTCGACGGCACGAATTTCACTTTTTCGCCATCGCCCAGTACCGCTGCTGCAACCGCGCGGCAGAAATCGACATCGAAGCCGGCCCAGCGCCCGTTTTCATCCGGTGCGGCAAATCCTGCAAGACCCGTGGTGACGACACAACTCAGTTCGCCGCGGGCCTGCACATCTTCCAGTGTGCCGGCGTTCGCTGAAAATGCAACGACGGATAGCGCAGCGGAAACAGCTGCAATCTTGACGGATTTAATCATAGGATTAGTCTCCTTTGGTTTAGTTAGGTTAAATTGTACAGTCAAAGCCCGAAGCCTGTACACCAGTGGTTCCGGGTAATCCTGAAGACACGCAAGATTCTAACACAGATTGACTCTGCCTTGATTTGCGGCCTCGTGGGCCTGCAGGTCCGCATGGTAGGATGAACGAACCATGGGTCCGGAAGCGACGTTGACGAATCCGAGTCGACGGCCGTATTCGCCGAGTTCGTCGAATTCCTCGGGCGTCCAGTACTTTTTGACGGCCAGGTGGTGCCGGCTGGGCTGCAGATACTGGCCGATCGTCACCATGTCGATACGATGTGCCCGCATGTCGTGCAGGACCTGCACGATCTCTTCCCGGGATTCCCCGAGGCCGAGCATGATTCCCGACTTGGTCGGAATATCCGGCCACAGGGACTTGGCACGTTCCAGCAGTTCCAGGGAAATGCGGTAGTCGGAGCCGGGCCGGGCCTGCCGGTACAGTCTCGGGACGGTTTCCAGATTGTGGTTGAAGACATCCGCAGGGGTGGTGGCAAGAATCTCGAGCGCCCTGTCCATCCGTCCGCGAAAATCGGGAACCAGAACCTCGATCCGGGTATCGGGGCACCGTTCGCGGATCGCCACGATGCAGGCCGTGAAATGGCCCGCACCGCCATCCTTGAGATCATCCCGGTCGACCGAAGTGATGACGACATATCGAAGACGCATGGACGCGATCGCTCCGGCCAGGTTTTCGGGCTCTTCGGGATCCAGGGGATTGGGCCGGCCGTGAGCGACATCGCAAAACGGGCAGCGCCGTGTACAAATGTCTCCCATGATCATGAAGGTGGCCGTACCGTTGCCGAAACATTCCCCGAGGTTGGGGCAGGCCGCTTCCTCGCAGACGGTGTGAAGACCGCTTTCTCT
The DNA here is from genome assembly GCA_009841725.1 of Gammaproteobacteria bacterium. Taxonomy (GTDB): domain Bacteria; phylum Pseudomonadota; class Gammaproteobacteria; order Arenicellales; family Poriferihabitantaceae; genus Poriferihabitans. The sequence continues at coordinate 10,183 of VYGS01000028.1, read as the reverse complement.
CAATTTCCGCTTGAGATCGGCGACCGCCTGCGTGCCCGTGAAGCTGGCCCGTATCCATTTCGGCTTTCGCAGCATCTGTTCGCGTGAAAGCGGCTGGAATCTGACCGGTATGCGTTCCATCTTGGCTGCGCCGCGGAGTTTCTCTCCGCGAACGACCGGTCGGGGACGGGGTGTATCGGTTTTTGATGTTTCCTTCATGTGCAGTTTCTCTTTGCCTGATGCCCCGCCTACTCGTATTCGCTCATCGGCGGACAGGAGCAAACGACATTGCGGTCGCCGTATACATTGTCGACCCGTCCAACCGAAGGCCAGAACTTGTTGGTCCAGGTCTCGCGTGTCGGAAAAAAGGCCCTTTCCCTGCTGTAGGGCCGGTCCCAGTTCTCCATCGCGAGCAGGTAGTAGGCATGCGGCGCATTGGTCAGAAGGCTGTTCTCCAGCGCCGTCTTTCCCGCCTCGATCTCGGCGATTTCCTCTCGAATCTGGATCATGGCATCGCAAAAGCGATCGAGCTCATCCAGCGATTCGCTTTCCGTCGGCTCGATCATCATCGAGTCGGGAACCGGCCATGACACGGTCGGGGCATGGAAGCCGTAGTCGATCAGCCTTTTGGCCACATCATCGACCGTGACACCGGACGCTTCCCTGATGGGAGCGAGATTGACCACGCATTCGTGCGCCACGCGCCCCTGGCTTCCCTTGTAGACGACCGGATAATGGGGGTCAAGGCGATGGGCGATGTAGTTGGCGTTGAGAATGGCGATCTGTGTCGCTCTTTTCAGCCCGTGCTTTCCGAGCAGCCGCAGATAGGCCCACGAGATCGGCAGAATCAGCGGCGACCCCCAGGGTGCTGACGAGACCGTACCGATCGGGCTCGAGCCGCCCTGGTTGCAGCTGATTACGGGGTGATCAGGCAAAAAGGGCCGGAGGTGCTTCCTGACTCCGATCGGGCCCATGCCGGGTCCGCCTCCGCCGTGCGGGATGGCGAACGTCTTGTGCAGGTTGAGATGCATGACATCGGCGCCGATCTCGGCCGGGCGGCAGAATCCGACCATGGCATTCATGTTCGCGCCGTCCATGTAGACCTGTCCGCCATTGTCGTGCACGATCTGGCAAAGATCCATGATCGATTCCTCGAATACGCCATGTGTCGAAGGATAGGTGACCATCGTGGCCGACAGGACTTCCCGGTGTTCCTGCGCCTTGTTCCTGAAATCATCGACATCGATATTGCCGTTCGCATCGCATCGGACCACGACCACCTTCATTTCCGCCATGATCGCACTGGCCGGGTTGGTTCCATGGGCCGACGACGGTATCAGGCAGACATTCCGGTCCGGGTTGCCGTTGGAGCGGTGCCATGCGCGAATACACAGAAGCCCCGCGTATTCACCCTGTGATCCCGCATTGGGCTGAAACGAGAAGCTGTCGAACCCGGTGATCTCGCAGAGCATCTTCTCCAGGGACGTAATGCAGCGATGAAATCCCCGGGCATGCTTGGAGGGGGCGAACGGATGCAGGTGGGCAAAGTTGGGATTTGAAATCGGCTCCATTTCGCTCGCGGCGTTCAGTTTCATGGTGCACGATCCGAGCGGAATCATGGAGCGGGCAAGCGTGATGTCCTTGCTGGCCGTCCTTCTCAGGTACCGCATGAATTCGGTCTCCGAGCGGAATCGGTGGAAGATCGGGTGTGTCAGATATTCGCTGGTCCGGGCCAGGGGTTCGGGAATCGAGACGGCAAGATCGATATCGAACAGGTTTCCCCGAACCTGTCCCGTGGTGATTCCTTCGAAGACTTCCAGGAGTCCGACCACCTTCTCCCGGGAAATCGTTTCGTCCAGGCTGATCCCGATGTGGTCCTCGTCGAACAGGCGAAGGTTGTAGCGGGCCTGTTCCGCCTTGTCGACCAGGCGTTTGGCCCTGCCCGGAATCCGGACCTTGATCGTGTCGAAATAGTTCTCGTGGACAATCTCGAAGCCCAGATGGGCCAGTTCCGTCGCCAATGCCCGGGTCAGGCGATTGACGCCGGAGGCAATGCGGTGGAGACCTTGCGGCCCGTGGTACATGGCGTAAACCGTTGCCATGATCGCAAGCAGAACCTGCGATGTACAGATGTTGCTGGTTGCCTTGTCCCGCCGGATGTGCTGCTCCCGCGTCTGCAGCGCCATGCGATAGGCGAGATTGCCGTTTGCATCAATCGTGGTTCCGATCAGCCGGCCCGGTATGGAGCGCTTGTATTTGTCATGCGTGGCCATGTATGCCGCATGCGGTCCGCCGAATCCCATCGGAACTCCGAATCGCTGGGTGCTGCCGATGACGACGTCCGCGCCCATCTCGCCGGGAGGTTTGAGCAGGGTGAGAGCCAGCGGATCGGCCGCCAGGATTGCCAGGGCATCCTGCTCGTGCAGCTGTTCGATTTCGGACGTATAGTCGCGAACCTCGCCGTCCCCGGCAGGATACTGCATCAGTGCGGCGAAAAACGCCCCGTCGGAAAGTTCGGTTCGACAGTCTCCGGTCACCACCTCGATGCCGAGCGGTTCCGCCCGGGTCCGGATGACCGCCAGGGTTTGCGGAAAGATATTCCGATCGACAAAGAACCGGTTTGACTTGCTCCGGTTGACGCGCCTCGCGACCTGCATCGCCTCCGCCGCCGCCGTGGCTTCGTCAAGCAGGGACGCATTGGCGAGGTCCATTCCGGTCAGATCCATGACCATCTGCTGAAACGCGATCAGAATTTCCAGACGTGCCTGACTGATTTCGGGCTGATAGGGGGTATAGGCGGTGTACCAGTCCGGGTTCTCCATGACGTTCCTGCGGATGACGGTCGGTGTCACGGTTCCGTAATACCCCATGCCGATCATGGATATGGCGATGAAATTCTCGGCCGCGATCATTCGGCTTTGCTGGTTAAGCAGGTTCTCGTCGAGAGAGCGGGGAAGGGAGAGGTCCCGTCTGGTGCGGATCTGTTCGGGGATGGTCTGCTCGATCAGGTCGTCGAGAGAATCGAGTCCGAGGCGGTCCAGCATGAGCGAGATCTGCTCGGGTGTCGAGCCGATGTGCCGGGCGGTGAAGTCGTCTGCTCTGGGCATGGGAATGTCCGATCGGTCGGGTAAACGGATCCTGCCGTCGTTCAGGACAGGGAATCGACCAGTGATCGGTATTGGTCCGCGTCCATGAGCGAATCGAAATCGTCGTTGCTCGTGCACCGGATCCTGCACACCCATCCGGCCTCCTCGGCCGACTCGTTGATCAGTTCGGGCCGCTCGTCAAGCTCCTCGTTCACCGCCTCCACGACACCGCCGACGGGGGATTTGACCTCGCCTGCCGCTTTGACCGATTCGATGACGGCGACGTCTTCACCTTTTTCAACCTCGCGGCCGATGTCGGGCAGCTCAACGTAGACGATGTCACCGAGCTGCCCCTGTGCGTAGTCCGTGATTCCGATCGTGACGATATCGCCGTCTTCATGGGAGGCCCATTCATGGTCATCTGTGTATCGTGTTTTCATGGTCTTGTGCTTTCGGTGCTTGTCGGTGAATGATAGCGGATCAGGCCGCATGATTGCCTGGAGGCCGCAGCCTGTAGTATCGGTGCTCCACGAAAGGAAGCGCCGTCACGGTTGCCGGTATCCGGCGATTCCTGACGATGGCGTTCAGCGCAGTGCCGGCTGCCGAGTGGGCGGTGTCGATCTGTGCAAGGCAGATCGGATGCTCCAGGCTCGGGCTGAAACCTCCGCTCGTGACATGGCCGACAGGCGTTCCGTCCACGTTCTCGATTACGGTGCCGTTCCGGACCGGGGCGCGGCCTTTGGGAACCAGTCCGACGAGAGCGCTTTTCGCGGCCTGGGAAATCTGCTCGAATATCCGGCCGCTTCCCGGGAATCCTCCGCCCCGGTCGCCGCCGGGTCGCCTCGATCTTGAAATGGCCCAGAGCAGGCCGGCTTCGACCGGTGTGGTCGTTTCGGACATCTCGTGTCCATACAGGTTCAGCCCCGCCTCCAGCCGGAGCGAGTCGCGCGCGCCCAGTCCGATCCACATGACCCGCTCGTCTTCGAAAACGAGATCTGCGAGCTTCCCGGCCAGGGCATGATCGACCGAGATCTCGAATCCGTCCTCCCCGGTGTAGCCGGACCGGGACACCCGGCAGGAAATGCCTTCGAATGCCATGTTGCGGCAGTGCATGAATCCCATGTCGGATACGCGCTGGCCAAGACGTTCCATGACGGCGGCGCTGTCGGGCCCCTGGAGAGCCAGCAGGCTTTTTCCTGTATCCATCGAAATATCAAGCTGATCCCCCAGCCGGTCCTGCAGATGTGCGAGGTCGCGGCTCTTGCACGCCGCATTGACGACCAGGACAAAGTATTCGGGACCGAAACGAGCCGCCATCAGATCGTCGATGATTCCGCCGCCGT
>VYGS01000028.1:0-5765 GCA_009841725.1 Gammaproteobacteria bacterium | reverse complement strand
GCAGCAGGCCGTAGCGTTGGCGCCCGACCGGAAGGTTGACGAGGTCGATCGGCATCAGGGTTTCCAGCAACTCGGCGGCATTCTTGCCGTCGACGCGGATCTGGCCCATGTGCGAGACATCGAAAAGTCCCGCATGGTGGCGCGTGTGCCGATGTTCCCTGATGATGCCGGGCGCGTAGTGGACCGGCATCTCGTAGCCGGCGAATGGAACCATTCTGGCTCCCGATGCCAGATGCCGGTCATGAAGAGCGGTTTTTTCGAGGTCGGATGTCATGTCTTTGCCGTGCTGATCCGGCCTTCGGACATCCCTGCCGGGTTGTCGTTCCCGAATATGAAGTGAACCGAACTCATTTGTGTTATCTGAACAGAAATAATCGTCGGGACAGCCCGCAGCCCCAGTTCAAACCCTGTACACCGAATTGCTGTCAACCTGCCAATTGTAAGGGGATTTTTCCATTGGTTCTAATAATATAAGATTATGATGAATACATATAAATAACTTATGATTCAGATGAAAAATCCCACTGCGGACTCTTGACGGAATCTTCCCGGTTGCCGGAGCGGGTTATTTTCGGGAGCCGCGCCCCTTCAGAAACTTTCGGGTGTTGTTTCGGTAGGCTTCGCATTTTCGAAGGTAGTGCTGGGTGCTGACCGGCATCGGAACACGGATATTGGAGATCCATGTGATCAGGTTCTTGCCGGCACAAAGCAGGTTGGTTCCCCGCTTGATATGGCGTTCCAGGGACGTGCTGGCATTTTCGGGTATGCGGGCCCGATATTCGAGAATCTTCTCTCCGTCGGCCACGAACTCGGGCCAGATCCGAAGATAGTCCGGATCGCTTCTTAGAATCTCGCTTTCGTGCTTGGCGATTTCGATGAAATCCTCGACCAGTTCGTGCGAGCCCTCGAACCAGGGGAGCCGGCAGATCGTCTCGTTGATGACTTCACCGACCCGGTCGATCTCCTTCATGGCCTGGGCGATCTTTCGGTACCGGCTGCGATAGTAGTCGGCGATCGACATGGTGAACACCTTGACCGGTTCGCCCCACAGCTCATCGACTCCTTCCTCGCCACTGTGGTGCTTGACATGGCCGCACAGGGACAGGGCCTCGTTGAGGCACTGCTCGCATTGCTGCATCAGGTCGTCATCATCAGCAACGATGATGCCGTGTTCCTCGAGATCGACAATCGCGGTAAAGATATCCGTTGCCCGGTTGAAAAGCGATCCTGCGAGCATCGCGGCATTCACCCGCTTGCGTTGCGGATCCGTTTCATCGTTATAGGCCTTGCGAACCTGGTCAAGCCGGTCACCCGGCGTATTGATGCCGGGTTCGGTATGGTGGAAAGTTCTGCGGGTGAGGGCATCGAGCAGCTTTTTCTTTGCGCCGAACGATTCGGGGGGAGGTTCGTAGTAGCGAATCCAGTACCCGTCATAGAAAATCTGCCAGGTGCCGTCGAATTCCTTCAGGTCCCCGTTGACAAATCCTCCAGAGCGCTCCGGAGCCGGTCTCTCCTTTTCGCCGGATGTCGACATCGAACTCGGTGTGTCGGAAGGGATGAGGACGGCGAGGCGGATTCGTTGCCGTATCGGCTACCGGTTGAGCGCGTCCTGCGTCTGATCCAGCGTCTTGAGAATCAGCCGGTACAGTTCGTCGATCTGGTCGCGGGAGATGATCAGGGGAGGGCAGAAGACCATGATGTCCCCGATGGCCCGCATGACAAGCCCGTTTCCGATCGCAATGTCCCGGCATGTCTTGCCTGCCGTGCCCTTGTCGTCGTACCGCTCTCCGGTCGCCGGATTCCTGACCAGCTCGAGCGCCCCCAGGAAACCGCACCCCCGGGCTTCCCCGACCAGCGGATGCCGATTGAGCAACGCCACCTTGGACTGCAGGTAGTCCTGGGTGTTTTCCCTGGCGGTCTCGATGATTCTCTCGTCTCTCATGATCTCGAGATTCTTGAGTGCCACGGCGCAGGCGACCGGGTGGCCGGAGTAGGTGTAGCCGTGCGTGAACTCCCCTCCCTTGCTGTCGAGCACGTCGCCGATCCGGTCCGAGATCACGACCGCGCTGATGGGCTGATACCCCGAGGACAGCCCCTTGGCCATGGACATGATGTCGGCCGCGATCCCGAACGTGTCGGTTCCGAACCAGTTTCCGGTCCGGCCGAATCCGCAGATCACCTCGTCGGCGCAAAGCAGCACATCGTATTTCTGGCATATCCTGTTGATTTCAGGCCAGTAGCTGTCTGGTGGAATGATCACGCCGCCGGCTCCCTGGATCGGCTCTCCAATGAAGGCCGCGACCCGGTCGGGTCCGAGTTCCAGGATCGTTTTCTCCAGCTCCCGGGCGCGTTCAAGTCCAAACTCCTCGGGCGTCATGTCGCCGCCTTCCCGGTAGAAATAGGGCTGGTTGATGTGCCGGATGTTCGGGATCGGCAATCCGCCCTGCGCGTGCATGGAAGACATGCCGCCGAGGCTGCTGCCCGCGATTGTCGAGCCGTGATAGGCATTCTTGCGGCTGACGATGACATTCCGGTCGGGATGGCCCTGGCAGGACCAGAAGTGCCGGACCAGCCGGACGATCGTGTCGTTGGCGTCGGAGCCCGAGCACCCGAAAAAGGTCCGGTTGAGACCGGCCGGGGTGACGCTGGCGAGCATTTCGGCCAGCTCGACCGCAGGCAGCTGGGCAGTCTGGAAGAAGCTGTTGTAGTAGGGGAGCTGCTCCATCTGGAGCTTGGCCGTCTCCGCAAGCTCGTTTCTCCCGTAGCCGATGTTCACGCACCACAGGCCGGACATGGCATCCAGGTACCGATTGCCGTCGCTGTCGTAGATGTAGACATTTTCCGCTTCGGTGATGATGTGCGCGCCCTTTGACCACATGTCCGGATGGTTGGTGAAAGGATGATAGTAGTGCTTGTGATCGAGATCCTGAAGTGCGGAGGTGTCATAGGTGCGCATGGTAAAAGTCCTTGAGGGTTGGCCTGCCGAAGGGGATGTGGTAAATATGGTGTAATGATACTCCACAGACCCTTCAAGTCCAATCATTCGGACATTGTTTCACTGGCGGCGGTGTTCGGTTCCTTTGTTCTGGGATCCATCCTGCTGCACCGATTGGCGGGGTGGCTGGAGTTGGACGGCCTGCCTTCATTCCTGGTGTATACGATTCCCTTCTGGGTGCTGATTTCCTGGGCTACGGCCCGGGCAGGGGAATCATTGCCCCGATCGCTTGTCCGTAACGGCCTGTGGGGCTATTCGTTCATTCTTGCCATCGCCTGCGTCGCACTGTTCCTCGGCTGATCGCCCGCATCGCCGAAGAAATCATAGAGCACAAGTGCCTTGATTCATCGATTTATTCTTTTGAAGCAATAGGTTACAATCGAATCCGTGGCTTATCGAAACATCAGGTACCGTCTTTACCCGAAAACCCGCAGCAAAGCCGTTTTGCCTTGTCGGTGCATGGGTGCGACGCGGTATGCGCGAAACCGCTTCCCGGGTCTCAGCAAGGCCATGATGAAAGCCTATCGCCAGGATGAATCCAGTCCGAAGCCCGATATCCTGCTCTTCTCCGGCAAGGCGTTTACCCGGTTGGGACGGGAGACAGACTGGCTGCTCGACCTTTCCGCCCACCCGATAAAGTACACGCTGAAATATCCGGCGGATGCGTGCAAGCGGCGCTTCAGGATCAACCTTTCTGCATAAGTCCCAAAGCATCTTGAGATTTCGCATTCCCCGTTTCCGCACATCGTCCAGAAAGCTGTTCCCTTTCCTTCGTTGGGCCGGGCAGCTGGACCGTGATACGGCCCGGGCCGACCTGCTGGCCGGGTTGACCGGCGCCGCAATCGTCCTGCCTCAGGGAGTGGCGTTTGCCGCGATTGCCGGCATGCCCCTCGAATACGGTCTTTACGCGAGCATCGTGCCGGCCATTGTCGCCGCCCTGTTCGGCTCGTCCTGGCACCTGATTTCCGGACCGACGACCGCCGCATCCGTGGTCATGTACTCCTCGTTGAGCGTGCTGGCGATACCGGGCAGCGAAGAATACGTTACCCTGGCGATCACTTTGGCCTTCATGGTCGGCATCGCCCAGTTTGCCATGGCCCTGTTCAAGATGGGTGCGCTGGTCAATTTCATTTCCCATTCCGTCATCGTGGGGTTTACGGCGGGTGCCGCGCTGCTGATCGCCGCCAAGCAGCTCAAGGTCTTCCTGGGTCTCGACTTTCCCGAACAGAACAACGTCTATGAATCATTGAAATACCTGACGGACCACTGGGAGGCCTTTCATCCGATGGTCGTGGTGATCAGTATCGTCACGATCGCGGTGACGGTGGTTTTCCAGAAAAAATGGCCGCAGTATCCGGGCATGATCGCGGCGATCGTGACAGGCAGTCTGATCGCGGTGATCCTGAACCTGATTTTCGGAGAGGAGACGACCGGAATCGAGATGGTCGGAGCACTGCCGCAGCGGCTGCCCCCGCTTTCCACGCCGGATCTGTCGATCCATGTTCTTCAGGATCTGGCGCCGCTGGCGCTTGCCATGACCCTGTTTGCGCTCACCGAGGCCGTCTCGATCTCGCGGACCCTGGCACTGAAATCCGGTCAGGCCATCAACAGCAACCAGGAATTTTTCGGCCAGGGCCTGTCCAACATCGTCGGCAGCTTTTTTTCGTCCTACGTGGCGACCGGCTCGTTCAACCGCAGCGCCGCGAACTACGAGGCGGGAGCAAAGACCCCGTTGGCGGCGATCATCGCCGGCGCTCTGCTGATACCGGTGATCCTGGTGATCGCCCCGTTGACGGCGTTTCTCCCCAAGGCCTGTGTTGCGGCGCTCCTCATGCTGGTCGCCCTGCGCTTGATCAATGTGGCACAACTGAAGCTGCTGTTCACCGCCGACCGGATGGAGGCGGCGATCGTCGCGGTGACATTTGTCAGCACCATTCTGTTCAAGCTGGAGTTCGCGATCCTGCTCGGCGTCATACTGTCCCTGATGATCTATCTGCGCAAGACATCGCGCCCCCGTATCGAATCCCGTGTGCCGGACAGCAAGGCATCGAGCCGAAAATTCACGTCCGGCATATCGTCTCCGGAATGTCCGCAACTGAAAATACTGCGTATCGAGGATTCGGTCTATTTCGGATCGATTACCTATGTGCGCGAGATGTTCAGGCTGTATCGCGAACACTATCCGGAGCAAAAGCACCTGATGCTGTTGACCAAGGGCATCAATCAGATCGACTGGGCCGGTGCGGAATTGCTGTTGAGCGAAACGCAGGAACGAAGAAAGATAGGGGGCGATCTGTACCTGTACCGTCTCAAGCGAAGCGCCGGCAAGGTCATGAAGAAAGGGGGATATCTCGACTACATCGGGGAGCACAACGTATTCGATTCGAAGCACGAGGCCATCTCCCGAATCGTCGAGCGCCTAGATAGCGAGATCTGCAGGAATTGCACGAAGCGGATTTTTCTGGAATGCGGGAAATATCCGTATCCGGAAAATTCCGTCGAGACTTCCGAGGCGTCGGCCGGGGGCGAGCCCGGGGACTCCCAGCAATCCAGACACATTTTCGGTGATGGGTCAGTTTGAAATTTACCAGAGTGAATGATGATTATGCTAAGGCTGAAATTGAACTTAATAGACACTAGCATGAGATTACAGAACCATCTGTTGGGAGTATAAAAAGTGGTTAATTTTTCTGTATCTTTTCCGGAGCAATTTCTGTCCCATAAAAGATCGATTTAACCTACTATAAAGACAATAAACGATAATGGACGC
>VYGS01000072.1:12755-13355 GCA_009841725.1 Gammaproteobacteria bacterium | reverse complement strand
CAATCGGGCGGTCACGGCCCAGCGCTGTGTTCGGGCGGGCGGGAAGCACAATGACCTGGAGAATGTCGGCTACACGGCCCGGCACCACACCTTCTTTGAGATGCTCGGAAATTTCAGTTTTGGCGACTATTTCAAGGAGGAAGCGATTCGCCTTGCCTGGGAGCTTCTGACCGTGGATTTTGCGATACCGTCTGACCGGCTGTCGGTGACGGTGTTTGAAGAGGATGATGAAGCCGCATCCATCTGGTCGGAGCGAATCGGCATCCCGGGTGACCGAATAACGAGAATCGGCGCCAAGGACAATTTCTGGCAAATGGGCGACACCGGGCCATGCGGACCATGTTCCGAAATTTTCTATGACCACGGTCCAAGGGTCGAAGGCGGCCCGCCCGGCTCGCCCGATCAGGACGGCGACCGCTTTATCGAGATATGGAATCTCGTTTTCATGCAGTACAACCGCAGTGCCGACGGATCGCTCGAGCCGCTTCCGGCGCCGTCCGTGGATACCGGAATGGGCCTTGAACGGATTGCCGCAGTCTTGCAGAGCGTTCACAGCAATTATGAGATCGACCTGTTTCAGAACCTGATTCGCGCAACCGG
>VYGS01000072.1:7881-12745 GCA_009841725.1 Gammaproteobacteria bacterium | reverse complement strand
CAAGTCGTTTCGCGTGATTGCCGATCACATTCGATCCACCGCATGCCTGATTGCCGATGGGGTGCTGCCTTCGAACGAGGGCAGGGGATATGTGCTTCGGAGGATCATCCGGCGGGCGGTTCGGCACGGCTATCAGTGCGGTTGCAAAGAGTCCTTCATGCACCGGCTGGTGGCTCCCCTGATCGAGCAGATGGGTGGAGCCGTCCCGAATCTTGCATCCTCTCGGGAACATGTGGAACGCGTGCTGAGACAGGAAAACGAGAAATTCAACGAGACCCTGGAACAGGGGCTCGGCATCCTGGATCGGGTGATCGAGGAAAATCCCGGGGAAACGATTTCCGGAGACATTGCCTTCAAGCTCTATGACACCTACGGCTTTCCTGCCGATCTCACCGCCGATGTGGCTCGCGAACACGGCGTCAGGATCGACATGGAGGGGTTTGCGGAACAAATGGAGCGCCAGAGGACACGCGCCAGAGCTGCCAGCCGGTTTGTTCAGGGCGAGGCGATCCGGACCCGGTCGGGGGAGCCCACCGAATTTGTCGGGTACGATGCCCTGGATTTCCGAGCCGAGATCAAGGAAATACTCGTGAATGAGCAGGATTCGGATCGTATCTCGGAGAGCGAATCCGGATTGCTGATCCTGGACCGGACCCCCTTTTATGCCGAAAGCGGCGGACAGGTCGGGGACAAAGGCGTGATCACGACCGAGACGGGATCGTTCGAAGTGCTCGATACGCGCTATCTGACGGGTAAGGCCATCGGGCATTTGGGCAGGCTGAAAACCGGATCAATTGCCATTGGTCAGCAGGCGAGAGCGCAGGTCGCGGGACGGGAGCGCCAGTTTTGCGCAAACAACCATTCGGCCACCCATCTTCTTCATTCGGCGCTCAAGGAGGTATTGGGCACACACGTGGATCAGAAAGGCTCGCTGGTGGAGCCCAGGCGGCTGCGTTTCGATTTTTCACACTACGAGTCGATCAGTTCCGGGCAGTTGAATCGGATCGAGTTGCTTGTCAATGAGAACATTCGCGCAAACCATGAGGTGTCGATCCGGATCATGGACCTCGACCAGGCCACGAAAGCGGGCGCCGCAGCGTTGTTTGGCGAAAAATACGATGATCGGGTGAGAACGATCAGGATGGGTGAGTTTTCGTTCGAGCTGTGTGGCGGCACCCATGTGAAACGAACCGGAGACATCGGATTTTTCAAGATTGTTTCCGAATCCGCGATCGCAGCCGGAGTCCGGCGCATCGAAGCGCTGACCGGACAGGCCGCCGAGACCCATGCGTTTGAGCAGTCGGCACTCATACAGGAACTGTCCGGCATGCTGAAGAGCAGTCCGGACAAGCTGGCGGAGCGTATCCGGTCGATGCATGACACGAATCGGCAACAGCTTCGACAGATACAGGAACTTCAGGCTCAACTGGCCGGAGGCGGTTCCGGGCAAACCGTGCACGATATTCGCGGCACCAAGGTCGTGACCATCCGGATGGACGATTCCGAAGTCAAGTCGATGCGCATGGCAGTTGACCGGTGGAAGAACCGGTTGGGAAGCGGCGTCGCGGTGGTCGGAGGCGTGGCTGAAGGAAAGGTCACGCTGATTGCCGGGGTCAGCCAGGATCTCACTGATCGCATCAGGGCATGCGATCTGGTTTCCGACATTGCCGCCCGGGTCGGTGGAAAGGGAGGCGGCCGGCCGGATATGGCGCAAGGAGGCGGACCGGATGCCGAATGCCTGGATGACGCGCTTGAACAGGTTCATGTCTGGGTCGACGGGCATATCCCCGCGGCGGATCGGTAATACGATTCGGCGATTTTCCGGATCAATCGGGTCGACCATTCAACACCAAGGCTCTGGCAGGTCAAAATTGGCAATACTCGTGGAAAAATACGGCGGCACCTCGGTGGGCTCCGTAGAACGCATCCAGGCTGTCGCCCGAAATGTCGCAGAAGGTGTCAAGCAGGGCGACAGCCTCGTGGTGGTGGTTTCGGCAATGAGCGGTGAAACCAATCGATTGGTCGATCTCGCCAAGTCGTTGGCGAACCGGCCGTCGCGCCGCGAAATGGACATGCTGATCTCGACCGGGGAGCAGGTGACAATTGCTCTGCTGTCGCTCGCCCTTGAGGATCTTGGCATTCCGGCGCGCTCGTTCACGGGGTTTCAGGTGCCGATACAGACCGACTCGGTGCACGGGCGGGCGCGAATCACGAGCATCGAGGGCGATGCGATCGTGTCCGCGCTCGATTCCGGAAAGGTGGCTGTCGTCGCCGGCTTCCAGGGAGTGAGCGTGGACAACGACATCACCACCTTGGGGCGGGGCGGATCGGATACAACCGCCGTCGCGCTGGCGGTTGCGCTCAAGGCCGATGAGTGCCGGATCTTCACGGATGTCGACGGCGTCTATACCGCCGATCCCCGAGTGGTCGAAGAGGCAAGGCGAATTCCCCGCATCACCTACGAGGAAATGCTCGAGCTGTCCGGATCCGGCGCCAAGGTCATGCAAATCCGCGCAGTCGAGTTCGCAAGCAAATACGGGGTTCCGCTGAGAGTCCTGTCGTCATTTGAACCGGGCGAGGGAACCCTGATTACCAGAGAGGAAAACATCATGGAACAGCCAATGATTTCCGGAATAACTTCGGTGGACAACGAAGCCAAGGTCACGGTCAGGGGCGTGCCCGACCGTCCCGGCATCGCCTACAGCATTCTCGGACCGATTTCCGATGCGCATATCAATGTCGACATGATCGTCCAGAACGTCAGCAGCGAAGAGACAACCGATCTGACTTTTACGATCAATCAGGACGATCTGGACAGCGCCATGGACCTGCTGGCCCCGGTGGTCAGGGAACTGGAAGCGGAAACGGTGGTGGGCGACCGGAATCTGGCAAAGATTTCAGTAGTTGGCGTTGGAATGCGCTCCCATGCCGGCATTGCGACCACGATGTTCAGGGCCCTGGCCGACAAGGGGATCAACATCCAGATGATATCGACATCGGAGATCAAGATTTCAGTGACCATCGACAGAGAGTACAGTGAACTGGCCTTGCGAGCCCTGCATAGTGCGTTTCGACTTGAAGAAAGTGCCAAAAAAGGGGGATAATTGGACTACATATTGTTCTGAGTCAGGATGAAGGACATTTCGGGCGAGATGGTTCACGGGTGAAAGGACAGAGCTTGGTATCCCGGTTCAAGCAATGAATGTGTCCTGTCTGACTCTACCTTAGGGGGTGAAAAATGTTAATCCTAACTCGCCGTATAGGAGAATCAGTCTATATCGGAGACGATATCCGGTTGACGATTTTGGGGGTTCGCGGCACGCAGGTTCGAATTGGAATCAATGCTCCAAAGGATGTGCCAGTGCATCGTGAAGAGATTTATCACCGAATCAAGTATGAGTCGGGCGGTAACGAGAATTCCGAAAATTCGGAAAATGAGGTTGATTCGCAGTCTGATTATGACTGGAAAGAGGAATAAGCCCCTGAAAATCCGGGACAAGACAAAAAGGCCGTAAAATCGGAAAAGGAACCGGCGTGTGATTCCGGAAGTCTTCCGGGATGCTTGCATGATCTTCGATCAGGGCGAAGCGAAAAGCGGTGAAAATCAATTCAGAGGTAACCGGTCGGCCCTGAAAATCCCGGAGCGTCCTTCATCCAGACTCCATCGATCGCCGCGATTCGACGAGACCTTCGGGATGTTACGCGGCACCGGCAGCGGTTGCCCCGGTAAGCTTGCCTGTCTGATGGTGGGTCTGGAGTATCTCGGGCATATGCACGGTCTGTCGAACCAGGCCGGTGGCGCGCTGGGAGGAGAATCCCTGCTGGCAGCACTTTTGCGGGGAAGAGTGTTTCCAGTACAGTCCGTCCATTGATCCGAGCAGCTTGACACGGTTTTCTCATCGCATCGGGGTGTCCGGCTGCGAGGAGATCATGGAGGCAACAATCGATGCGGGCCTGGACCGGCACGGTGAAGGAAGCCCGAGCGTTGCAGCGGGTGCCGGCCGCAACCTGCAGCTGATCCTTCGTCGGCTGAGGTTGTCTTGTCTCTGGATTCAGGTCTTGGATGTCTCATCCGCAGCGTCCTTGGGATCAGGCGATGTCCAGAATAGCCTGGGCGATGGGAAACATCGGCATACGGGCGTGGCGGTGCCTGACCACCGGTTCCCGTAGCCCCCTGAAACGGGTTTTTTCAGGGTCGACCAGCTAATTGCCCCATAAATTATTTGTGGCGAGTAGCGGTTGCACGGCATGGGTTCAGCTTCAAGTGCTGGGCTATAATTCCAATTGCCTGAACCCAATCCTCAATCCAAATGCTGACTACCAACCCTTTCGCCGAGATTTCCTCGTCTGTTCCTCCGGTAGCAATGCAGACCTTTCTGGTCGTGATGATCCTGCTGGTTGTGGGAGGCACCATCTTTGATGTCATCCACAAAAAAAGCGCAAAGTACTTCTTCCAGAATTTGAAGAAGACCAAATCTGCAGGCACGCATCAAATCGGAGGAGGCGAAACCGTCAAGATCGCGATGGCCACAGCCGCTCACGATGTGCTTGCTTCCGGTGAATTCTGCAATGCCCGCCGACGCATCGCACACCTGCTCACCATGTATGGATTCATTGTCTTCGCGGTGACCACTTGCATCATGATTTTTTGCTACGCCGGTGGCGATGTCCAAACACCCGCCATTCACCCGTTGCTGTGGCATCTTGGGGCATTGATGGTCTGCATTGGCGGCTACTGGTTCTGGTTCTTTATCCGGGTCGATGTTGCGGCCGAAGGAAATTCTCCCTTTCGCTTCATTCCTGCCGATCTGTTCGTGGTCTCGCTGGTTGCCTGCACCACATTCGCTCTGCTTTGGTCTTTCGC
>VYGS01000072.1:0-7871 GCA_009841725.1 Gammaproteobacteria bacterium | reverse complement strand
TTCGCAGCCAGTGCGGGCGGCGGCCTTCTGTCTTGGATCTTTTTCCTGCTTTTTGTGGTATCCGCCCTGGCGCTGTTTGGCGGAGTGCCTTGGTCCAAATTTGCCCACATGTTCTTCAAGCCCGCTGCGGCATTCGAAAAACGGATCTCGGAAGCGAATGGCTCCTGGAACAACCTGCCCGCGCCATCGGACGAGCCGGCCCGGTTCGGACTCGGCATCAAACGTCAGCTGCCTCGCCAATACTGATGTAGCCATAGTGAACTGAGTTCCGACAATCGGGTCGACGAAAAATTTCATAACCAAATTACGAATTACCATGCCAACTTTTGTATACATGACACGTTGCGATGGCTGCGGCCATTGTGTTGACATCTGTCCTTCGGACATCATGCATATCGATAAGAAATACAGACGTGCTGTAAACATCGAACCCAACATGTGCTGGGAATGCTACTCGTGCGTAAAGGCCTGTCCGCAAGATGCCATTGATGCCCGGGGCTATGCCGACTTTGCGCCTCTCGGTCACAGTGTGCGCGTCCGGCGGGAAGAGGACAAAGGCACGATCTCATGGCGCATCAAGTTTCGTGACGGGCGGGAGAAGAATTTCGTCTCGCCAATCACCACTCAGCCCTGGGGCGAGAAGATTCCGCGTCTGGCCGACTTCGCTGTTCCCGATGAGGAGGCGCTTGAGTCTCAATTGCTCTGTCACGAGCCGGACGCCCTGAACATCGAAACCGGCTTGCCGACCATCGACAAGTCTAAATTCAAGCAAGGGGTGTATTACTGATGGGCTTCAAGACGGTATTTGAGGATTGCGACATCCTCGTTGTTGGCGGCGGCATGGGCGGCACGGGAGCGGCCTATGAAGCGCGCTATTGGGGACGGGATCTCAAGATTGTCGTTGCTGAAAAAGCCAATATCGATCGCTCCGGAGCCGTTGCGCAAGGGCTCTATGCGATCAACTGCTACATGGGCATGCAATGGGATGAAAACCAGCCCGAGGATCACGTCCGCTACGCTCGAAACGATCTGATGGGGATGGTCCGCGAGGACCTTGCCTATGACATGGCTCGACACGTCGATTCAACAGTCCACAAGTTCGAGGAATGGGGTTTGCCTCTGATGCGGGATCCTGAAACCGGCCGCTATCAGCGTGAAGGCAAATGGCAAATCATGATTCACGGCGAAAGCTACAAGCCCATTGTGGCGGAAGCGGCTCGCAAGTCAGCCGACAAAATCTACAATCGGATCATGGTCACCCATCTCTTGATGGATGAAAGCCAGCCGAACCGGATAGGCGGAGCAGTCGGCTTCAATGTGCGCACCGGGGATTTCCATGTCTTTCGCGCCAAAGCGGTGATCGTCGGAGCGGGGGGCGCCTCCCATATCTTCAAGCCGCGCTCTGTGGGCGAAGGGATGGGCAGAACCTGGTATGCGCCGTGGAGTTCCGCTTCGGCATATGCCTTGCCGATTCTGGTCGGTGCAAAGATGACCCAGATGGAAAATCGTATCGTGCTGTGCCGCTTCAAGGACGGATACGGCCCGGTTGGCGCCTACTTCCTGCATCTTAAGACCTACACTCAAAATGCCTACGGCGAAGAGTATGAGTCCAAGTGGTACGAACACACCAAAAATCTGGTAGGCGAATATATTGATCATCATCCCACTCCGACCTGCCTTAGAAACCACGCATTCATTGAAGAAATGAAAGCCGGTCGGGGACCGATCCACATGGTCACCAAAGAGGCCTTCCAAGATCCCCACAAGGAAGTCGTCGGATGGGAGAATTTCCTGGGCATGACTGTCGGTCAGGCCGTGGTCTGGGCCTCGCAGGACATTGATCCCAAGTACATCAATCCGGAATTGACCACATCCGAGCCCTATGTCATGGGATCCCATGCGACCTGTTCAGGCGCCTGGGCAAGCGGGCCGGAAGATGTATCTCCCGATGAATATTACTGGGGCTACAACCGGATGATGACCGTTGACGGGTTGTTTGGTGCCGGAGACGCCCTGGGCGGTACAGCCCATGCGTTTTCATCCGGTTCGTTTACAGAAGGCCGACTGGCCGCCAAAGCCGCCATGCGTTTTGTGCGGGACTACGGCAAGGATCCTGTAAGGGTGTCCGAGCGCCAGTACGAAGAACTGAAGACCGCGGTCTACAAGCCTCTTGAAAATTATCAGATCGGCAGCAACGAGATTGTCGGCGGCACCGTGTCTCCCAGTTATATTCTGCCCATTCACGGTCTCCAGCGTCTGGAAAAACTCATGGACGAATATGCCGGCGGAATCAGCAACAACTACATGACCAACGAACCGATGCTTTTGCGCGGCCTGCAACTGCTTGAGACCCTGCATGAGGACCTTGAGCATATCGGCGCCGAAGATCTGCATCAGCTTCAGCGTGCCTGGGAGCTCAAGCATCGTGCCATTGCTTCCGAATCCGTGGTTCGGCATACCTTGTTCCGGGAAGAAACCCGCTGGCCCGGTTACTATTATCGGGGGGACCACATGAAGCTCGACGATGAAAACTGGCATGTGTTGACCTTGTCCCATCGTGACCCGGAATCCGGGGAGTGGACCATGGAGAAGGCACCGGTTTATCATATCGTTGACTGAAATCTCCTTCCCGGCCCGCACGGCCGTTGGAATTGCCTTGGGGTTGCATTACCGGCACTTCGGTTCGCAAATATTGGCGGCACCGTCTATCATCGGATGGTGCCTTGGGCTGTCCCGGAGTGCCTCGCGGCATTTGCAATCGGCGAGGTAGCCCGGTTCATGCAACCTTGCCCATGCCGATTTGACTGATGGGATGATCCAGGTCCGCCCTTGGGAAATGCAAAATATCGATAAACTGCTACCGAAGTTTGCATATCCGAATCCGGTGATCGAGTCCATGCTGGATGGCATGACACGGAAGGGCGTCAGCACCTCTCAAATCCCTGCTCTTCTGAAAGCTTCCTGCGATCATCTTGATACCCTTGTCAGCCGATTGGATGAGCTATGCCAAAGCGTCCCTGAAGATTCAACGCTCTTGCATGATCTAAGTAGCCTGAAGAGCTGCTTTCATTCGTCGGAAGACTTCACGCTTCAGAAAGCGGCGTCATGGCTTGCGGATTTGCAAAGCCTGACCGCCGAAACAAACCCGTCTTCTTCAGCAACCCTGCGAGAGTGCCAGGCCCTGATTTCCGCCGCCATGCAAAATCACCTGTCCGGAGCAGAATTCTGTCATCTGGCCTCGGAAACACCAGGCATTGAGATTCTGCAAAAGTGGCGCCTGTCTCACCTCGAGGCCATGCTTCTGGGAGATCATGGCAGAGAGTTTGGCGATGAAACGGCATTGCAAAACGCAATCGACCTCTTGAGAAACCAGGTCCTCATTCTGGCCCGGCAGCATACACTCGAGGAACAGCAGCTCGTGACTCTCGAGACTCTTGGCAGATTTCTGGGCGTCATCGGACAGCGCCGTTCAGGAACCCGGTATCTTGAGGAATCGATCCAGGCTTATCAAAAGGCTCTGGAACTTTGCCGCCCCGGCAGTTTTCCGGCGACGTGGTCAGCGGTTCAAAACGGTCTGGGCAATGCGCTGGGGGCACTCGGACAACGTCAGTCGGATGATGATCAATGTGAAATGGCCATCAAGGCGTTTGAAGAAGCACTCCGGTTCAGAACCGAGGAGAAGACTCCCGATGACTGGGCGTCGACCCTCAACAATATGGCTGCGGTACTGCACTCACTGGGGCGCAAGAACAAGGATCCCAAGATCCTGAAACGTGCGGTCGATACCTACAAGGAAATACTTCGCATCTGGACAAAATCAGACGCCCCCATTGACTGGGCGACCACCATGTTCAATCTGGGCACGGCATTGGGTTCTCTGGGAGAGCACCGCCGAGGACCCAGGACGCTGGAGCAGGCGGTAGCGGCCTACAACAGCGCACTGTCCATACGCTCCCACGATCTGTTGCCGGAGCAATGGGCGGTCACTCACAACAACCTTGGCACAGCCTTGCAAAAGCTTGCCGAGCGCCAGGACAGTGCTGAAATCATGCAAAGGGCCGTTGAGGCCTATGAAAATACCCTGGACATATGGACGCAGGAGATCATGCCCATGAGTTGGGCAATGTCCATGGCCAATCTGGGAGTGGCCCGGCGCAGCCTGGCTGCAATGTCCGGCAATGTTGAATCCGCTGAGCGCGCCGTCAATGACATCAAGTCAGCGGTGAAAATCTTTCGAAGCGCAAGCCATGCAAAATACACCGAGCTCGGTGAAGAGCAGTTGTCGTTGGCGCGTCAACAGCTGACACAGTTGATTGTCGGCGACGATTCCGGCACAAGGTAGATTTCACCCGTCGCATCGTCCGGGAAATCCGCGGCTCGCTGGCGGTTGCCCGACCATCCCGCCCGCACCGGATACACGTTCTTTCATACGCGCCTATCAAGATCCAGCCGATCTCATGCTCGCCTATTGGTTTATGGGTATTTGCAAGCACTCGCCGCCAGGACAGCCCCTTGCGTCGGCCGGGAGCCTCGGCTAGACTCTTGTGAAGTCGAGATTGATGCCATTCGTAGCCGAAACGGGCATCCCGAAGCGCCGATTTTTCCAGCCACCGCCCCGTTGCATTTCGAAGCGGCACGAAGGTGAGTTAAAATCGAGGCGGCGAGTGGTTACATTCAAAGAACGACATAACGGCATCGTTCGTCGTTTCATGTTTCCGGAGAGATGGCCGAGTGGCTGAAGGCGCTCCCCTGCTAAGGGAGTATACGTTAAACGCGTATCGAGGGTTCGAATCCCTCTCTCTCCGCCAATGACCTGAACCCCTCGCATCTTCCGGTTGCCCCGGTCAATGGAGGCGCGGAACAGTCTGAAACGGACCTTCATGAAACCGGCGACCAATCCATGAATAAAGCGAGTCATACGAATTGCCTTTTCTGCAATATGTCAGAAGGCCGCGTGATTGCTGAAAACGGACTGGCCTACGCCGTCCGCGACGGGTTTCCGGTCACCGAACTGCATACTCTCGTCATCTCCCGGCGGCACGTGCCGTCGTACTTCGATCTCGACGGGTCTGAACTCGAGAGTTGCAATGACCTGCTTGATCGGATGCAGAGAGAAATTCTCAAACTCGACACGACCGTAACCGGGTTCAATATCGGAGTCAATGTCGGCAAGGACGCCGGCCAAAGCATTTTTCATTGCCACATTCATCTTATTCCTCGCCGGACAGGGGACGTCAAGACCGCCAGGGGAGGAGTGCGGGGAATTATTCCGGACAAGCAGACATATTGACAGCGAGATTCGCGATGCATCAATAGTCGACGGGTTCATGTTTGAATAAAGAAATATTCATATATTTATTAATGTGTTATAAATAATATTTACAGTAATTTGTTGAATTATTCCAAACTCGGGCAATGCCTTCAGGCTTCTCATGACGCTGGACTGAGGCAGATCGATTATCATCCGCAGGGACAAGCTGTTGGATACCGGACAACGTTGCAGGCAATGGTACTTGCCCCGAGCGGTCGAAGTGGAGCGGCCCGATTCCGGGATTTCGAGCGTGTCATCACGGAAAACCTGCTCATGTCCGGAGTGTTGTCGTATCGGCAGATGCGCCCATTTCGGGCATAATCCTCCTGCACCCGCCATCCGGAGACTCTCTCGAAACCAAGGAGCCGCCCATGACCAGATCGCTTAAAGATTTTTCTGTACTGACCTTCGACTGTTACGGAACCCTGATCGACTGGGAAACCGGCATCTGGGATGCGTTCCAACCGTTGATTCACGCAAGCGGAGCGGATCATGCGACCCGCGGCGCGGTCCTGGAATGCTATGCCCGGAATGAGTCGAGGCTTCAGGCTGAAGAGCCGAGGACCGCGTACCCGGCATTACTGGCAAGCGTCCACAGGTCGGTCGCCGGAGAGATGGGGCTGCCCACGACGGATGAACTCGACACCGCGTTCGGGAATTCGGTGCCTCACTGGCCGGCATTTCCGGACAGTGCGGACTCACTGAGAGAGCTCTCCCGCCACTACAAGCTGGTTATTCTCTCCAACATTCACAACGAAGGATTTGCCGCCTCGAACAGAAAGCTCGGGGTATCGTTCGATGCCGTCTACACCGCCGAGATGATCGAATCCTACAAACCCTCCGATCGGAATTTCGAATTCATGCTGAGGAGGCTGCGCGAGGACTTGAATCTGGAGAAGGAGGATATCCTCCATACCGCACAGAGCCTGCATCACGATCATGTGCCGGCCAGGCGTCACGACCTTGCGAATGCTTGGATTGATCGCCAGAATCTTGCCAACAGCGACAGCTGGGGGGCGACGGCGCGGGTCAACAAGCGTCCCGAATATGACTTTCTGTTCCGCTCTCTGGAAGAGATGGCGGCCGCGCTGAGGCAGGAAACGGGATCGGAAAGCTAGGGGGCGTTATCAATTGAGTCATATGCTGGTGGAGGCGAGTGCGAGCATGGCGATATAGGTGACTGCGAGACGTTCGTATCGAGTGGCGATGTGGCGGTAATGCTTGGGCTTCTGAAACAGGCGTTCGACCCGGTTGCGGTCCTGATACAGGTGCGTGTCGTAGTGCCTGGGGGTGTTGCGATTGCTTCGTGGCGGGATCACCGGGATGGCTCCGGCCTGCCTTGATGGCATCGACGAAGGCATCGGCATCATACCCCTTGTCGGCGATCACGTAGTCCGACCGGATGCCCTCGATCAGGGTTTCCGCCTTGCGCATCTCGCTACCCTGGCCCGGGCCGATCAGCAACCGCACCGGATTGCCCAGAGCATCGACCGCCGCATGAATCTTGGTGCTCAAGCCCCCTCGCGACTTGCCCATCGCTTCGTCGTCGCGGTGTTTTTTTTGAAGCCCCGTGCTGATGGACGCGCACGATGTTCCCGTCGACCATCAGATATTCGAGATCGAGATCGTCTGACACCGCCTCGAATATCCGTATCCAGTGGCCCTTGTGGCACCAGCGATTATAGCGCACATATACCCGGTGCCAATGGCCGAACTGCGGCGGCAGGTCCCGCCACGGCGAGCCCGTGCGCGCGATCCACAGCACCGCCTCGACAAACTTCCGATTGTCCTTCGCCGTCACCCCCCGATCTCCCGCCTTGCCCGGCAGCAAATCCTTGATGCGCTCCCATTGATCATCCCTCAGAGGCTCTCTGACCATCCCTTTCTCCTCTGAAAAACGCTATCAATATCTTGACACCAAATCCTCAACCTTATTGAGAACGCCCCCCTAGGAAAGTCTTGTCAACCCAACCATTCGGAGAAATCCACATGAAGAACACGAGCAGATACTGCAGGAGAAGAAGCATGAACAATCACCTTCTATTAAGAATCCATGGTCTGAACACGAACGATAGCATTTTGACTACTGCTAATTCGCAAACTACTCATTCCCTGCTGTAGTTGGTGGGCAATATAATTCTTATCCGTAACTGGAGCGAAAAGAAGTGCTCTTCCGAGAAACTTGATTCGTTCTTCCTCGTTCTGCAGTTTCATCCCATAAGCATGATAAGAGTTTCCTGACTCGAATAATACGAATTCACAATCGAAGATTCGCTCTGATATTTGCCTAACAGTCGATGTATGTTGAGGATTAACATTACAAGCGAAATCTATCATAGGAATATGGCGAAGCGAGCAATCATTCGTCAAGGCAAGCGAAGCTAGAGCAAAGTGCTTTTCAGGCATGGGTGGATACAGGAACTTAGACAAGTAGCTACGCGACAATTCTTCTCGGGACACGAAAGCGTGAAATTCCCCGATCCCGTTATGAAACAAGACCTGATCGAATAACTCCGTCGGGGGACGCTTTTCTCTCAGCAGGGTATACAAATATGCATCC
>VYGS01000158.1 GCA_009841725.1 Gammaproteobacteria bacterium | reverse complement strand
ACCGCCGACCTGTTCGGACCCGAGACCGATTCGCGACGGCTGTACGACTGGCCGCCGCTGGCCGGATTCCTGGCCGAGTGCTTGGGAAAGCCGGAACTGTTCGTCTACGAGGATCCCGTGTCGAACATGATTGTCAACGTTGGCGCTCCCGGCGCCGAATTCACCTGGCACTTCGACACCAACGAGTACACCATCACGATGCTGCTTCAGGCGGCCCGCTCCGGCGGGCACTTCGAGTACGTCCCGGGGATTCGCAGCGCGAACGACGAGCACTACGGCGAGGTCCGCGAGGTGCTTGCCGGCCGAAGCGACCGGGTCAGGCGCCTCGAGCTGAAACCCGGAGACCTTCAGATCTTCCTGGGGCGGTACGCCCTTCACCGGGTCACCGAGAACACCGGCGAGGACGACCGGCTTCTCATCATCATGTCGTTTTCCGAGCGCCCGGGCGTCATCGGCAGCAAGGAACGGGTCAGGCAGCTGTACGGCAAGACGATGCCGGTGCATGAAGAGCGCCGCATCCGCTCCGACCGGCTCCTGGACTGACGCCGCAAAATGGGAAACGCCCGACCCAGACCTGTCCACCCGAACTGAGCGAGGAACATTGTCTTGACCAAAGCATACACCCGAATTTCCGAACTGATCGCAAGCGAGCCCGAAGCGTACGTTGCCGCGGTGGACTGGGAGACGGACGCCATCGTCGGGCGGCGCGACAAGTACTACTCCGCCTCCCAGCGCGCCTTTGTCCCCTACCACACGCCCCTGATTTTCAGCCGCGGACAGGATCAGTACCTGTGGGACGAGCAGGGCCGGCGGTATCTCGACTGCCTGAGCCAGAACCTCTGCGTCAGCGTGGGATACAACAATCCGGCCGTCACCGCCGCGGTCCGCGACCAGGCCGAGCGGATTCAGCACTGCACCACTATGTTCTTCCATCCCGTTCCGGCGCACTTCGCCGAGGAGCTGGCCGGCAAGTTTCCCGAAGGCGAGGAGTGGGTCGTGCACTTCACCACCAGCGGTTCCGAAGCGATCGACTTCGCGCTGCTGCTGGCCCGCTCCCACACCGGCAACAACGACATCGTCTCGTTGACCAACAGCTATCACGGCGCCACGTTCGGCGCCCAGTCCGTGACCGGCATCGGCAATTTCCGCCATGACGTCTCGCTGCTGAACGGAATCGTGTTCACCTCGAATCCGGATCAGTACCGGGGGATTCACGGCGAAGGGGTAGAGCCGTACCTCGAGGACCTCGACCGCGCCATCCGTTTCGCGACGAGCGGCAGGCTGGCCGGGATGTTCATCGAGCCGGTCCAGGGCTACGGCGGAATCGTGCCCCTTCCCGGGGAATATCTCCGCGGGGCGTTCGAGCGGGTTCGCGAGGCGGGCGGAGTGTGCATCGTCGACGAGGTCCAGGCCGGCTTCGGGCGGACGGGCCAGGACTACTGGTCCCACACCGTCCACGGGGTGGTGCCCGACATCGTCGTCTTGGCAAAGGGCATCGGCAACGGGTTTCCGATCGGCGCCGTGGTGGCGAAACGGCACATCGCGGAGGCCATGTCGAGGAAATTCTATTTCAACACCTACGGGGCCAATCCCGTCTCCTGCGCGGCCGGGCGGGCGGTGCTTCGGGTCATCGACCGCTGCGCCCTGATCGAGAA
This sequence comes from Gammaproteobacteria bacterium, assembly GCA_009841725.1. Classification (GTDB taxonomy): domain Bacteria; phylum Pseudomonadota; class Gammaproteobacteria; order Arenicellales; family Poriferihabitantaceae; genus Poriferihabitans. Next base: position 11,753 of record VYGS01000158.1, on the reverse strand, counting down.
CGCTCGAATCGTCGGGGGACAGATGCTGGACGCGCTGCACGGACTGCGGGAGCGCTACGATCTCATCGGCGACACCCGGGGCGTCGGCCTCATGATGGCGGTGGAGCTGGTCAGGGACCGCACCACCCGGGAACCCGCCACCGAAGAGACGGACCGGCTGTTCCAGCTGACCCGCAAGCACGGGCTGGTCGCCAGCAAATCGGGAGCGGACCGCAATGTGCTCAGGATCTGCCCCCCGCTTTGCATCCAGCCGGAAGACGTCGCATTCTTCGAATCCGCGATGCGCGCGAGCTTCGAGGAGCTGTACGCGACGCTCTGAGCCTGGGCCGGCCGTCACGGTACCGCACGACCGGGCATTCCGATACAATGTCGCCCTGACATTTCGGAGGAAAGCATGTTCAAGGCAATGATCATACTGAAGCGCCGGGACGATCTCGAGTTCGAGGCGTTCAAGTCCCACTGGCTGAGCCACCATGCGGCACTGGTCCGCCAGTTGCCGAACATCCGCAAGGCGGTATTCAATTTCTCGGAGGATCAGGGCGCCGGGGATGTCGACGCCGTCTCCGAACTGTGGTTCGACAGCGAGCAGGACTTTCTTGACGCATACGCCAGCGAGACCGGACGGAAAGTCACCGAGGACGCCCTGGCGCGGGTGAGCAGGCGCGAACGCGTCATGCTGTCCGAGCACGTCATCCTCTGAATGTAAATGAGCAGGATGGACGGGGTGGCGGCACAGGCCGTCCGATCCGGCCGGTCGGCACGGTCCCGCCCATCGGCAGCCGGCGGCCCATGAACCGGATCGTCTATCTCAACGGACGGTACGTCCCCGAACGCGAAGCGGTGATCCCGGTCTTCGATCGGGCCGTGCTGTTCGGCGATGCCGTGTACGATGTGGTCGCGGTGCTGGAAGGCCGGTTCATCAATTATGACAACCACTTCCTTCGCCTGGCCCGCTCCCTGGACGCCCTGTCCATCCCCTGCCCCGTGGACCGGGACGGATTGCTGGACGCGGCGCGCGAGCTGGTTGCCCGAAACCGCCTGTCCGAGGGCGCGGTCTATGTCCAGGTGAGCCGGGGCGTCGAGGACCGCGATTTCCTGTACGGAAAGGATCTCGCCCCGTCGCTGTTCATGTTCACCCAGGAAAAGGCCGTGCTGAACCACCCGGGAACAAGCGGGATCGGGCTGAAGAGCGTGCCGGACATTCGCTGGGCTCGCCGCGACATCAAGTCGGTCAATCTTCTCGGCCAGGTCCTGGCCAAGGCGGCGGCCCGGGAAGCGGGCGCCCAGGAGGCGTTGATGATCGAAGCCGACGGCCATGTCACCGAATGCGGAAGCAGCAGCTTCTTCATCTTCAAGGACAACCGGATCGTCACCCGTCCGCTGAGCCGAAGCATTCTGCCCGGGGTCACCCGAAAAGCGCTGATCGCGCTGTGCCGGTCGCATCGCATCCCGCTCGAGGAGCGCCGGTTCACCCTGGACGAGGTGCATGCGGCCGACGAGGCTTTCCTCAGCAGCGCGTCGTCCCTGGTGCTCCCGGTCGTCAGGGTGGACGACCGGCCCGTCGGAGACGGCAGGCCCGGCCCCGTCTACGCGACCATGCGCGAGAACTATATTCGGTATGCGATGGATTCGGGTGTCAGCACAGTGCCATGAAACGCGGCGGATCTTGATGAAGGGAAGCCTGAACACGATCGTGGAACCGGAGACTCTCTCCCGGTCCACGAGACGGCATCAAGACACGCCCGGCCTTGGCACCCGGGTCCGGATCTGGCCATGGACCTGATATTCGACTATCCCCTCATACCCCTTTACCTTTTCGGCGTCATGGTTTTCGCCGGCGTCGTGCATGGCGGCCTGGGTATCGGATTTCCCATGATCGCGACCCCGCTGATCGCGGTTTTCGTCGATGTCCGCCTGGCCATCCTGATGACCCTGCTTCCGACCATGGCGGTCAATCTGGCCAGCATTGCCGGCGGCACGGACCAGATCCGAAGCGTGAAGGACTATGCGCCGATGTTCGTGGGCAGCCTCGTCGGATCGGTGATCGGGGCCTGGATGCTGGCAACGATGGATCCGTCGCCGTTCAGGCTGGCCCTGGCGCTGCTGATCTTTCTGTATCTCTGGAGCACGGTCAATTCCCCGACACCCGCTCCGTGGATCTCCCGCGACAGCAAGACGGTGATGTGCGGATTCGGGCTCGTGGCCGGAATCTCGGGAGGCATCACCAATGTCATGATCGCGATACTGATCATCTACTTTCTGGGCCTGTCCATGTCCCGCTCGAAAATGGTACCGATCCTCAACATCTGCTTCCTGATCGCCAAGCTGACCCAGATGGCGGTCCTGGGCATGGCCGGCTGGTTCACCCTCGCCCTGGTCTACCAGACCGTGCTGCCCAGCGTTGCCGCGCTGGGGGGATTCTGGGCCGGAATGAAGCTCAGCAACCGAATCAGCAACGAAATCTACAGGAAAATGCTGCACGCCCTCCTGATGATTCTCGCGGTGGTCCTGATCGGGCAGTTCCTGATCGACCTTGCGGCCGATCCGGCCTGAGCACCGAGCGTTCCGGCGCCTTCGCGGATTTCGGACAGGAAGACGGGATTCGGGTTTCGCGTCAGGCCGCTTCGGCCAGGTCCCGGGCAACCGCCCGCATTTTTCCGATCATGTTGACCAGCCCGTTCGAGCGGGTCGACGAAAGGTGGTCTTTGAGGCCGATCCGGTCGATGAAGTACAACTCGGCCTCGCAAACCCGCTCCGGGGACTGGCCGGAGAGCACCCGAATCAACAGCGCAATGATGCCCTTGGTGATGATCGCGTCGCTGTCGGCACAATAGACGGCCTTGCCGTCCTTAAGTTCGGCATGCAGCCAGACCCGGCTCTGGCAGCCCGGAACCAGGTTGCCGTCCCGCTTGTACTCGTCGTCAAGCCGATCGAGATTCCTGCCGAGGTCGATGATGTACTCGTACTTGTCCAGCCATCGATCGAAGAGCTCGAATTCCTCGATGATCTCGTTCTGGATCTCGTTGATGGATGGCATCATGAGCGATTCGGCTCCACGGTGACCGGGACCTGTCCGCTACAGGAGTATCGCGGCCGCCTTTTCGACCCCGGCGACCAGCGCGTCGACATCGTCCCGGTTGTTGTAGAGGGCGAAAGACGCCCTCACCGTTCCGGCAATCCCGTAGAAATCCATCAGCGGCTGCGTGCAGTGATGCCCGGTCCTGACCGCGATTCCCATCTGGTCGAGGATGGTGCCGACATCGAACGGATGCACATCCGCGAGGTTGAACGACACCACTCCGATCTTGTCCTTCGCGGTGCCGACAATGCCGAGTCCGTCGATTCGGTTCAGGCGCTCGGTCGCATACGCAAGCAGATCCTGTTCGTGGGCGATGAGTTCCCTTTCGTCGAATCCGCCGTAGTACTCAAGCGCCGTGCCGAACGCGATCGTGTCGGCGATATTGGGGGTTCCGGCCTCGAACTTGTAAGGCAGGACGTTGTAGGTGGTTTTCTCGAAGGTGACCCGCTCGATCATTTCCCCGCCGCCCTGGTAGGGAGGCATCGAGTCGAGCAGCGCCTCCTTTCCGTAGAGAATGCCGAGACCGGTCGGGCCCAGCATCTTGTGAGCCGAAAAGGCGTAGAAATCGACGTCCAGGGCCCGGACGTCGACCTGCATGTGGGGCATCGCCTGGGCCCCGTCCAGCAGCACCGGCACACCCCTTTCATGGGCGAGATCGATGATCCGCTTCACGGGATTGACCGTTCCCAGCGCATTCGAGACATGCACCACCGAGACCAGCCGGGTCCGTTCATTGAGCAGTCCGGCAAACGCCTCCATGTCAAGCTCGCCCGAGCGGGAGATCGGGATGACCCGAAGACGCGCGCCCTTCTCCTCGCAGACCATCTGCCAGGGCACGATGTTCGAATGGTGCTCCATGGTCGAGATGACCACCTCGTCACCCTCGGACAGGAAACGCCGCCCCCAGGAGCATGCGACCAGATTGATGCTCTCGGTGGTGCCCCGCGTGAACAGGATTTCCCGGCTGCTCGAGGCATTGAGAAAACGGCAGGTCGCCTCCCTGACCTCCTCGTACGCATCGGTCGCCCTCTGGCTCAGATGGTGCACGCCGCGATGGATATTGGCGTGTTCGTTCCGGTAGTAGTCGGAGACCCGGTTGATCACCTGCCTGGGCTTCTGGGACGAGGCGCCGTTGTCCAGGTAAATCAGGGGGCTTCCGTTGACCTCCCTTTTCAGCACCGGAAAATCGCTGCGGACCTCTTCCACATCGAACGCGCGCCGGGGCGGCGTCTTTTCGTGCGGGTCCTGTTGTGCCGGAAGAGTCAAGTGGGTTGCCTGCAGGATGGAACTGTCTAGAGAATATGGAATGTCGCGGGGCAATTTCAACCCGTAATTGCCTGTGGTTTTTCTCCACTCCTGGGCCCGCGATGCGCGAGCGGCCCGGGATTTCGGGATGAATCGGCACGGTTTCCGCTTGCCGGGCGGTCCTGCCCTGCTAGAATCCGATGGTTGTTCATGAGTCATCGCGGAGACGATTCCATGCGAAGCGGCGGCGAAATCCTTGTAGACGGGCTGATCGGGCACGGCGCCCGGCATATCTTCTGCGTCCCGGGAGAGAGCTATCTGCCCGCGCTCGATGCCTGTTACGACCGGCAGGACAGCATTCGCCTCATCACCTGCCGGCATGAAGGCGGCGCGGCCTACATGGCCGAAGCCTACGGCAAGATTTCCGGAACGCCGGGCATCTGCTTCGTCTCGAGAGGCCCCGGCGCATCGAATGCCATGATCGGCATCCATACCGCCTTTCAGGATTCCACTCCCCTCCTGCTTCTGGTTGGCCAGGTCCCGCGCGAGGAAACCGGTCGCGAGGCGTTCCAGGAGCTCGACTACAGGCAGATCTACCCGGGAGTCGCCAAGACCGTCGTGCGAATCAATCATCCGGAACGGATTCCCGAACTCTTGGGACAGGCCTGGCGGCATGCCGTGTCGGGCCGGCCCGGACCGGTGGTCGTGGAACTTCCGGAGGATGTCCTCGGGCTTGAAGCCGCCGTCAACGATCTTGCGCCGCTTGCCATCGAGAATCCGGCCCCGAAGCCCGAAGCGATCGGGAAGCTCGACGGGATTCTGAAGACTGCCGAACAACCCGTCCTGCTGGTGGGGGGCGCCGGCTGGACGCCCGATGCGACGAGGTCGCTGACGGAATTCGCGGAGAAGCACCGTCTGCCGGTCGTCACCGCATTCAGGCGCTCCGACTGCTTTGACAACACCCATCCCAACTATGCCGGGGAGCTCGGTCTCGGCCCCAACCCCAGGCTGATCGAGAAAGTCCGGATGAGCGATCTGCTGATCGCCGTCGGCCCGCGGATCGGAGACATGACCACATCGGGCTACAGCGTTCTGGTCCCCCCGGAGCGGCCGAATTGCAACCCCCTTCAGAAACTGGTCCATGTTCATGTCGACGCACACGAGATCGGCCGGGTCTACGCCGCCGACCTCGGCATCGTGAGCGGACCGGACGCGTTCTTCCGGTCGGCGCTGGCGCTGGATGCCGCCGAAAGGGTACAGCCCGAGTGGCGGGACGAATTGCACGGGATTTATCTTGACTGGCTGACCCTCGATCGCAACGTCGGCGAGGCGGTCAGGATGGACCGGATCATGGCCCATCTGCGCGAAGTGCTTCCGGAAGATGCCGTGATCACGGTCGGCGCCGGGAGTTTCAGCATATGGGGACAGCGAAACTACCGGTTCCGCCGGCCCGGCACGTTCCTGGGCTCAACCAACGGCTCCATGGGCTACGGGGTTCCCAGCGCGATCAGTGCCAAGCTGCTGCGCCCCGAAGCCACCGTGGTGTCCTTCTCCGGCGACGGGTGCTTCCTCATGAATGGACAGGAACTGGCGACCGCAGTACAGTATGATCTCGGCGTCGTGTTCCTGATCGTGAACAACAACCGCTACGGAACCATCCGCGTCCATCAGGAGCGGCACTATCCGGACCGGGTCTCGGGCACCGATCTCAGAAATCCGGATTTCGTCGCGCTGGCCAGGGCGTACGGTGCCCACGGCCAGAGGGTGACCGAAACCGGGGAATTCGCCGACGCATTTGAAAGGGCTCTCGGGACCGGCGGGCCGTCCGTGATAGAACTTATGATTGACTACTGAACGTGGAGGCAAAATGATCAACAACAAGGTCGCTGTCATCACCGGGGCAGCAGGCGGCATCGGCTATGCATGCGCCAAGCGATTCGTCGAGGAAGGGGCAAGGGTCGTCCTGTCCGACATCGAGGACGAAGCCGGCGAAAGAGGCGCGGCAACACTCGACAAGACGGGCCAAAATACCCTGTATGTCCATTGTGACGTCAGCAAGAGGCAGGATGTCGAATCCCTGTTCAGGCAGACCGTCGAACGGTTCGGACGGGTCGATGCGGTCATCGCAAACGCCGGCATCGTGCATATTGCCGACATCCTTGAACTGGAGGAAGAGGATTTCGACCGGGTGATGTCGGTCAACCTGAAAGGCGTGTTCCTGACCGGCCAGATCGCCGCCCGGAACATGGTCGACCAGGAGCCCGACCAGGACGGGTCGCGGGGGAGCATCATCAACATGTCATCGCTGAACGGCCTGCTGGCCATTCCCGGCATCGCACCCTATGTCGTCGCCAAGGGCGGAGTCAACCAGTGGACCAAGTGCCTGGGGATCGCCATGGCGCCCAAGGGGATTCGGGTCAACGGGATCGCTCCCGGTTCGATTGCGACCGAGATGTTCAAGACGATCGCCGGCAGTCCCGACAAGTACCGCACGGTCATGTCCCGGACTCCCATGCTGCGTCCCGGAGAGCCCGACGAGGTCGCAAAGCTCGCGGTCTTTCTCGCGAGCGACTATTCAAGCTATGTCACGGGCGAGACCGTGTATGTCGACGGAGGAAGGCAGGGACTGAACTACGTCGTGCCGATCGACTGACCGCGATGATCCGGCACAGGCGATGAAGGCACCGCTCGAAGGCGTCCTGGTGGTTTCGGTCGAGCAGGCGGTCGCGGCCCCGGTCTGCACCGGCCGGCTGCGCGAAGCCGGTGCCCGGGTCATCAAGATCGAGCGAAGCGGCGGCGATTTTGCCCGCGGATACGACCGCGTGGCCGGCGGAGACAGCTCGTATTTCCTGTGGGCCAATCTCGGCAAGGAATCCGCGGTTCTCGACTTCAAGGACCCGGACGACGCACGCCTGCTTCACGGCATGCTGGCCCGTGCGGACGTGTTTGTCCAGAATCTTGCGCCGGGGGCGCTCAAAAGGGCCGGATTCGGCAGCCGGGCCCTGCGCCGCAAGTACCCCCGCCTGATCACCTGCGACATCACCGGATACGGCTCTGCCCCGGGCCTGGAGGGCATGAAGGCCTACGACCTTCTGGTCCAGGCCGAAAGCGGACTGATCAGCATCAACGGAGGGAAAAACGAACCGGGCCGGGTCGGCGTGTCGATTTGCGACATCAATGCGGGCATGAACGCCCATGCCGGCATCCTCGAGGCGCTGCTCTCCCGCGCCCAGACCGGTCACGGAAGCGGTCTCGAGATCTCGCTGTTCGGAACCGCGGCGGACCTGATGACGGTTCCGCTCCTTCATAACGACTACGGCGACAAGGCACCGGCGCGAACCGGCATCAGCCATCCGTCGATCGCGCCTTACGGCGGCTATTCCACACGGGACGGACACACGATCATCATCGCCGTCCAGAACGAGCGGGAATGGCGCCGATTCTGCGAAATCGTCCTGAAAAATCCCGATCTCGCCCGGGACAAGCGATTCGACTCCAACGAAAACCGGGTCAGGAACCGGCAGGAACTCGACATGCTGATTCTTGCGGTGGCGTTCTCGAATACCCGGTCAGGTCTGGCGGAACTGCTGAAAGCGGGCGACATCGCCTACGGATACGTCAACGGCCTTGGCGAATTGTCCACTCATCCGGCGCTTCGCCGAAGGCTCGGGCTGTCGTCGGAGGGCATACCGATCAGCCTGCCGGAAAGGGCGGTCCTCCACTCCGAAATCCAGGATAGCGGACAGAACATCCCGCGCGCGCCGGCTGTGGGCGAACACACCGAAAAGATCAGGGCGGAATTCGCGTAGATGCCTGTGGTTCCGAGCGGAACCGGGTCAAATCCGCCTATCGGCAGAGTGCCATGAAATTGCCGTAGAGTTGCCGGGCGTTGGCCATGAAATCGTCGAGGTTGGCATTGACCGCATCTCTCATTTCAGGCAGTCCTTCAGCACCCAAGGCCTGGATCAGGGCGGTTTCGTAGGCCGGCACCTTTCCCCAGTTGTCGACCGTGTCGGGTTCGATCTCGACATGGTACTGCATCGACCAGGCGCGCTCTCCGACGCGCATCGCCTGGTTGTGGCAGACGTCCGAGACGGCAAGCACCCGGGTGTCGTCAGGGGGCTGGGCGACGCACACCGAATGCCATTGCAGGCATTTCTGTTGCACGGGCATTCCCCTGAACAGGGGGTCGGCCGTGCCGGATTCGGTCAGTTGCACATCCAGCACGCCGATTTCAGGCGGCCTCTGGGGGCCGCAGGTCCCGCCCAGCGCATCGGCCAGCAACTGGTGGCCCAGGCAGAGCCCGAGATAGGGTCTTTGCATCTCCCGGACCCATTTTCTTATCGCGGCCTTCTCGGGCACCAGCCAGGGATGCTCCCGGACATCCCACACGTCCATCGGCCCGCCCATCACCCACAGCGCGTCGTATTCCGCAAGCTCGGGAATGGACTCCCCCCTGTCGAGATGAACGGCATCCCACTCGATCCCGCCCTCCTTGAGGAAGGTGCGAAAGATTCCGGGATGCTCGCAGTCGATATGCTGGAAAACGAGTATTTTCATGGATTATCCGAGGGTGTTGCGACGGAGGTGTTTCATCATGCCGATCCGGAATCCGCATCCGGCAACCGCCGGCGTCACGGAATTATACAACGATCCGGCCCCGTTTCCGGGTCGACACAGGAGTCCGGAGCCGGGGGAAACATTTCCTTCTTGACTGATTTTGGTGCGTTTGTTACCGTCTTTCTCTCAACCGTGTACGGTAATAACAACTTGCTTATACAGGAAACGAATCATGATTCCACGCAAATTACTATCCATGGCGGCGCTGGCGGCCGCCCTTGTTGCCGGCCCGGCGCTGGCTGAGAACCCGACCTTTTTCCGGATCGGAACCGGCGGAGCCGGAGGAACCTACTTCCCGATCGGCGGCACAATCGCCAACGGCATCTCCGCCCCTCCGGGAGCACGTCCTTGTGAGAAGGGTGGCCAATGCGGAGTACCCGGGCTGATCGCCATCGCACAGTCGACCACCGCATCGGTCTTCAACAATGCCGCCGTTCAGAACGGCGAACTGGAAGCCGGCCTCGCTGCGGCCGACGTGACCCGTTCGATGTACCTGGGCGAAGGAAAATTCGAGGGCAAGCCGCATCCGAAGCTCCGTATCGTCGCCAATCTCTATCCCGAAGACCTTCATCTCGTTCTGCCGAAAGGCGCTTCGATCAACAATCTCGGCGATCTGGCCGACAAGCGGGTGGGCATTGCCCAGGCCGGTTCAGGCACGCAGGTCGCCGTCTTGCAGATGCTCGAAGCGTGGGGCGTGACGCGCGACAACATGGACGAAGCGGAATTGAACAACAGCCAGAGTGCCGAGCGCCTGGCCGACGGTCAGCTTGACGCCTATTTCTACGCTGCCGGATGGCCGGTTGCGGCAATGGTGCAACTCGCTTCGACGAAAGGCATGGAACTGCACTCCTTCACCGAGGAGGACGTGAACAAGATCAACGGGATCATCCCGGCGTACATTCCTTCAAATATTCCCGCCGGGGTCTACGAGGGCGTCGACTACGATGTGCGCACGCCTGCCGTCAGCGCCTTGCTGGTGGTTTCATCGGATCTCGACGAGGAACTGGTTCACGGCATCACGGCCGCATTGTGGAACAGCAATACCCGCAAGCTTCTCGACAACGGGCATCCCAAGGGCAGGCTGATCACCGCCGAGACCGCACTGGACGGTGTCGCAACCCTAGGTGTTCCGCTGCACCCCGGAGCCGAGAAGTTCTATCGCGAACAGGGAATGATCCAATAATCCATCTCTTTTCGATACGGAGCCGGCGGCAGTCAATCCTGCCGCTGGCTCCGCTCGTGTCTGCGGGACATCCTCATCAGCATCCCCGAAAAAGACGAACATGACCTGAGTGCCGACCAGCTCGACGCCATCGAGAGGAAATACGATGAAGGCGTCGATACCCGACCGGTTGCAGCTTGGGTCCAGAGGATTCTGCGCGTGGTTGCGCTGTCCTTCGCCATCTACCATTACTACACCGCCGGGTTCGGGCTGCCGACGGACCACTGGCACATGGGCTGGCATCTGGCGGGCCTTTTCATCCTGATCTACGCCCTGTTTCCGGTTGTCCGCACCCGCGGACTGATGTCACACAAAACAAGCCTGTTCAGGGTCGGCAACATCCCCGTTTACGATCTTGTCCTGATGCTTCTTGGCATTGCCTCCGCGCTGTATCTCGGTTTTGCGTGGCACGGCATTCCATTTCTGGGAATCGAGGAGCAGTCGTTCCGCATGGGCAATCCGAACCGGTACGATGTCGCTTTCTCGGTCATCATCATTCTTCTGGTGCTCGACATCGCCCGGCGCACGCTAGGATGGGTGCTGCCATTGATCATCTGCTTTTTCATCTCCTACGCGCTTCTCGGGCCGCTTTTTCCGGGCCTGCTGCAACACCCCGGCGTTCGGTTCAACACCTTCGTGTCGTCCATGTATTTTCCGCAGGAAGGGATTTTCGGAGTCACGCTGTGGGTCGTCTCGACCATCGTTTTCCACTTCGTCCTGTTCGGCGTGGTGGCCCAGCGCACCGGTCTCGGCAAGCTCTTCATTGACAATGCCACGATTCTCGCGGGCCGGTATACCGGCGGCCCGGCCAAGGTTTCGGTGGTGTCGTCCGCCTTCTTCGGCACGATTTCAGGTTCATCCGTAGCCAACACCGTCTCGACGGGAGCGCTGACGATCCCGAACATGAAACGTCTCGGCTATCCCGGCCATTTCGCCGGCGGCGTCGAGGCGGCCGCATCGGCGGGAGGCCAGATCACCCCGCCGATCATGGGCGCAGCCGCCTTCATCATGGCCGAGTTTCTCGAAGTCCCCTATACCACCATTGTCATCGCCGCGATCTTTCCGGCGCTGCTGCACTATCTTGGGGTGTTTTCCGTCGTGCACCTGATGGCCCGCAAGCTTGATCTCAAGGGCATGGCCAAGGAGGCGCTTCCCAGGCTCGGAGAGGTCTGGCGCGAGGGATGGGCCAACATCGTTCCCCTGGTTGGCCTGATGTGGGTTCTGTTTTCCGGCTACACGCCGTTCATGTCCGCATTCTGCGGCATTTCGCTCGCCATCATCTCCGGCATGTCCCGCTTTCGCGAGCCCGGAACGCTGGCTTACGCTTTCCTGTTCATCGCTTTCGTGCTTTACAAGTTCACGACCGGCGGATTCGATCTGACAATGGTCCTGATTCTGGCCTCGGGGGCGATCATTGCGACACTCAATCCCCAAAAACCCATCCGGATTTCCCAGATGGCCGCCATATTCGAAATCGGGGTCAAGTACGCCCTGGCCGTCGGCGCCGCTTCAGCGGCAGTCGGAATCGTGGTCGGATTCATCAATACGACCGGAATCGGTTTTCGGATCGGCTTCATTGTCACGCAA
>VYGS01000037.1:8439-13477 GCA_009841725.1 Gammaproteobacteria bacterium | reverse complement strand
CCCGGGACCCGCCCGCCTCTTGCGTGATGTCCGATGTCTTGCCCATGTCTCAACGCGCTCTTTTAGAAATAACGCATCCCGACCGCCGAGCGGACGATATCCATCGTCTCGTTGGCGATTCGGGTCGCCCTCTCATTTCCGTCCAAGATGATCTCCTTGACCAGCGCAGGCCGTGCCACGTACGGTTCGGCCCGCTCCCGGATCTCCTCCTGCTCCTCGAGAATCTTCCTGATCAGCGGCCGCTTGCACTCGACGCATCCGAACGAGGCCGCGCGGCAGCCCGCCTCGACCCATTCGCACGTGGCGGCATCGCTGTAGATCCGGTGGAGAGGCCAGACCGGACACTTTCCGGGATCGCCCGGGTCCGTCAGCCGCACCCGCGCCGGATCCGTCGGCATGGACCGAACGGCCTTCTCGATCCGCTTCGGATCATCTCGCATGGCGATGATATTACCATACGATTTCGACATCTTCTGTCCGTCCAGGCCCGGCGTCTTGGCGGCCTCGGTGAGCAGGGCCGCCGGCTCCGGCAGCAGGGCCTTTCCCCTGCCCTCGAGATAGCCGCTCAAAAGCTGCTTCTGATCGCCGGTGAGCTGCGGGGCGCCCCGGATCAACTCGAGCGCCTGCGCATGGGCGTCGCGGTCGCCCTGCTCGTTGAACCGCCTTCTCAGGCTGCGGAACCGGCCGGACGCCTTCTTGCCGATTTGCGACATGGCCTTTTCGATGTCCTGCTCGAACCCCGGCCCCTTCCCGAAAAACGCGTTGAAGCGGCGGGCGATCTCGCGGGTCAGCTCGACATGGGGCACCTGGTCCTCGCCGACCGGGACATGGGCCGCCCGATACATGAGGATGTCGGCGGACTGCAACAGCGGATAGCCGAGAAAGCCATACGTCGAGAGGTCCTTGTCGGCGAGCCTTTGCTGCTGCTCCTTGAAGCTCGGAACCCTCTCCAGCCAGCCGAGCGGCGTCACCATGGACAAGAGGAGATGCAGCTCGGCGTGCTCGAGAATGCCGGACTGGATGAACAGCGTGGCCTTTTCGGGATCCACGCCGGCCGCCAGCCAGTCGATGACCATGTCCCACACGTGTTCGCCCATCGTTTCGGGATTGTCGTAGCTTGTCGTCAGCGCATGCCAGTCCGCGACAAAGAAGAAGCACTCGTAATCCTCCTGCATCCTGACCCAGTTCTTGAGGACACCGTGGTAGTGCCCCAGGTGAAGCTTGCCCGTCGGCCGCATGCCGGACAGGGTGCGCCGGTTTTCGGTGCTGTCGAACTCCATGTCGAATCTCCGTTTGCGGATCAGGCCGCCGGCTCGAACGCGCCGGTATCGCCCTTGCCCCGGCGCAGCACGCGGGGCACGCCGTCGACCAGGTCGATGACCGAAGTGGGCTCGGCGTCGCACGGCCCCGCGTCGATCACGAGGTCGAGAAGATGCTCGAGGCGCTCGCGGATGTCGAGGGGATCGTTCATGGGCAACATCTCTCCGGGCAGGATCAGGGTCGAACTCATCAGGGGCTCCTCCAGAAATCCCAGAAGCATCGAAACCACCGGATCGTCCGGAACCCTGAGTCCGATTGTCTTTCGTTTCGGGTTTTGCAGCCTTCTCGGGACTTCACGCGTCGCCGTCAATATAAACGTGTAGGGACCGGGAGTAAAGCGTTTGAGGAGCCGGTAGATTCCGTTGTCGATCTTCGCATACAGGCTGAGTTCCGACAGATCCTTGCAAACCAGCGTGAAATCGTGGCGGTCGCCGACCTCGCGGATTTTCCGGATGCGCCGCATGGCCTCCTTGTTGCCGATCGCGCAGCCCAGGGCATAGCTCGAATCGGTCGGGTAGGCAATGACCCCGCCGGCCTCGACGATGTTGACCGCTTCCCGGATGAGCCGGGGCTGCGGATTGACCTTGTGCACGGAAAAAAACTGGGACATCTACACCGCACCCTGATTCTGCGCGGGGGAGCATTGCGCCCTCGCCCGTCCCGCACGCCGCCTGCGGCGCTTTTTCTTCGCCCTCGGCAGCGAATCGATCATCGACCGACGCTCGTTGGGCGCCGCGTCCTGGAGCCGTGTCCACCAGTCGGGAGACACCCGGTCGATCTCCCCGGCCTCGGCCCTTAAGACCAGGAAGTCGTACGCGGCCCGAAACCGCCGATTCGCCATGAGCGAGGCGATGTTCTTTCTTGGCCGTCGCTCCATCAGATCCTGCATCCACCAGATTTCCTGGACGATGGTGCGGACCCGGAGCGGGATGATCACCAGTCCCGACGAATCGTCCAGCGTCTCGAGCACCGCCAGCCCGTGCGCCTCGTGCTTCGCCATCCGCTCGGCGCGCTGGCGACCCAGCGCCTTGCGGTATTCGTCCCAGAACACCACGGCCACGAAAAAGCTGTCGATGACCGGCATCCCGGCCCGGACGCGGTTGTCGGTATTGCGCAGGGCGCCGCGGACGAACGCCGGACAGGAGTCCGGCTGGCCGTGCCGCACGGGCGAGGCGACATGCGGAAACAGCATCTTGCCGAGCGGGGTCTCGAACAGCCGGTCCCAGGCATCCTCGGCGGAACCCTGGTGAAAGAGCTTGATGACCTCGTCATAGAGCCGGGACGTGTGGATGTCCTCCAGGCACCTGAAACGGTTCCGGATGCTGGATTCGATTTCATCCTGGAGTTCGAAACCGAGCCGGGCCTGGAAGCGGACAGCCCGAATCATCCTGACCGGGTCCTCGGCGAATCGGCGATCCGGATCCCCGATCATGCGCAACTGCCGGCGCCGGATGTCCCGGATCCCGCCCAGATAGTCGATCACCTCTTCCTCCAGGGGGTCGTAATAGAGCGCATTCAGGGTGAAGTCCCGGCGCATCACGTCCTCTTCCCGGGTGCCGTAGACGTTGTCGGCAAGAATTCTCCCGGTGTGGTCCGAGCGGGAAAACGCACGCCCGTTCGGGCTTTCGGAGGCTGCCCTGTAGGTGGTGACCTCGACCACGTGGCGAAAGCGGCCGCGCCGGGACACCACGTGCACGATCTTGAATCGCCGGCCGATGATCCGGGAGCGGGAAAAGATGTCCTGGACCTCGGCCGGAAGCGCATCCGTGGCGACATCGAAATCCTTGGGCTTGAGGCCCATGATCAGGTCGCGGACGCATCCCCCGACCAGGAAGCCGTCATACCCGAGAGATTTCAGGGTCCGTACAACTTCCAGGGATTCCGGGCTGACGGCGGACCGGTCAAAGCCCAGCTCGGCCGAGGAATGGATTTCAGCATCCAAGGACACGCTCCGGTGCCGTCAATCGAGAGCCGCGGGCGTGGGCCGGATTCCAGGGCCGTCCGCACCAATCCGGTCTTCGGGTGAGGTAACCGGCATTCAGTTCTCGGGGAGGCGGCCCGATCCGCGGTCGCGCCGGCCAACCAGCTTCCAGGCGGCGGGAAGCACGATCATCGCGAGGACGATCTTGGCGAGATCGCCCAGCACGAACGGCGTCAGTCCCCAGGCCAGCACGGGCTTGTCCCATCCGACCACGCTGCCCAGCCAGATCAGGCCGGGAACATAGATGACGACATTGCCGGCGAGCATGGCAAGAAAAGTGGTGCCGGGCTTTCTGTCCCATCCCCGCTCGGCCAGACAGCCGACAACGGCGGCGGCCAAGACGAAGCCCAGGAGATAGCCGCCGGTCGGGCCGAGCATATACGCGATCCCGATGCCTTTTTCCGGAGTGCCCGCAAACACCGGCAGGCCCGTCGCGCCGCAGGCCAGGTAGGACAGCAGCGTCATGCTGCCGAGCCTCCACCCGCACGCCATGGCGAAAGCCAGCACGACGAACGTCTGCATGGTCACCGGAACCGGATAGAACGGAATCTTGATCTTGGCCGAAAGCGTCAGCAAGGCGACCCCGACCGCGATCAGAACGACATGCCTGACCCATGCGGAGTCGGTCCACAAAAGGCTTCCGAGAGTGGGGTAGCGGATGGATTGCGTGGTCATTGTATTCACCTCGTTTCAAAAAGTTCACTCGCCCCCGTTCAAACGGGGCGCGGGCCGTGTGCCGTTCGCCAATCACGCCCTGGACTGGATTTTCATCCCGCGGCGATTGTATCACAAGGACCGTTGGCCCACGTTTCAACCTGTTCCGTTCCGCATCGCCCCCGATCTGTCATAATTCCCGGATCGGTCGGTCTGGAATGCCGACACGCCCGAAGCCCGTGCCGGACCGGATCCGAATCACCATTGTCCAATGACAGCCATGTCCAACCCGCCCGACCACCATTCGATCAGCGAGGGTCACGAATCCGGCTCCTCCGCAAGCCGCACCCCGGAATTCGCCCGCATCGTCGAGCGCCGTCTCACGCGGCGCAGGCTGCTCGGAGGCATCGCATTCGGCGCGGCCGCCTTCGTTGCCGGCTCAAGCCTGACCGCCGCGCGCAGGGCGGACGCCGCCGGGCATCCGGACTTCGAGTTCGAGCCGGTGGCTGCGAACACGCTGGACACCGTAACGGTGCCAAAAGGCTACAGCTGGCATGTCGTCGTCCGCTGGGGGGATCCGCTCTGGTCCCGCGGCGCCGAGTTCGATCACCGCTCGCACGGCACGTCCGAGACCCAGGCGCTGGCGATGGGCGACAACAACGACGGCATGGCCCTGTTCCGCCACGCCGGGCGGACGATCCTGGCGGTCAACAACGAGTACACGAACACGAACATCCTGTTTGCCGGGCGTGAATCGGGATTTCCGGAAACCGACGACGATGTGGCCAAGGGCATGGCGGCGCACGGGGTCACGATCTGCGAGCTGGCCCACGGCAACGGACGCTGGTCGGTGGTCAGGGATTCCGTATTCAACCGGCGGATCACGCCCGACACGCCGATGAAAATCGGCGGACCGGCCCGCGGGCACGCCCTGCTTCGAACCGCCGCCGACCCGGACGGAATCCTGGCGAGAGGGACGTGGAACAATTGCGGCAGCGGACGCACGCCCTGGGGCACCTACCTCGCGTGCGAGGAGAATTTCAACGGATACTTCGCAAGCAGCGCTCCCGACATCACCCTGAC
>VYGS01000037.1:7447-8429 GCA_009841725.1 Gammaproteobacteria bacterium | reverse complement strand
CACGCTGACCCGTGCCCAGAAGCGATACGGCATCGGCCGCACGGACCGGGGCTACGGATGGATGCAGATCGACGGGCGTTTCGACATCTCGAAACATCCGAACGAGCCCAACCGCGCCGGGTATGTCGTCGAAATCGACCCTCTGGACCCGGATTCCGTGCCCGTCAAGCGGACCGCCCTGGGCCGCTTCAAGCACGAGAATGCCGAACTGGTCCTCGCCGCGGACGGACGGGTCGCCGTCTATCTCGGCGACGACGAGCGGGGCGAATACCTGTACCGCTTCGTCAGTTCGGGACGGTATTTCCCGGGCGGCGACAACCGCGACCTTCTCGAATCCGGCACGCTCCATGTCGCGAAATTCCACGAGAACGGAAGCGGGGAATGGATCGCGCTGACCCCGCAGGCCACCGGCTTCTCCAGCCAGGCGGAAATCTGCGTGCTCACCCGCCTCGCCGCATCCCGCGTCGGCGCGACCACCATGGACCGGCCGGAATGGGTGGCGGCCAGCCCGAACCGCCCGGAAGTCTTCTGCGCCCTGACCAACAACAAGCACCGCGGCGTCCGGTCCAACCGGGGCGGCGACGAGATGCCGGTCGGCGGCCCCAATCCGAGAAAGAGGAACCTGTACGGGCAAATCGTCCGCTGGCGGCCCGAAAACGGCGATCACGGTGCCGAGCGCTTTTCCTGGGACCTGTTCGTGACCGCGGGGAATCCCGCCGTTCACGCCGACGAGTATTCGGGCTCCGCCAACGTCCACTCCGGCAACATGTTCAACTCCCCCGACGGGCTCGCCTTCGACAGCGCCGGCCGGCTGTGGATCCAGACCGACGGAAACTACAGCGACCGGGGGGATTTCACCGGCATGGGAAACAACCAGATGTTGATCGGCGATCCCGCGACCGGCGAGATCCGGCGTTTCATGGTGGGGCCCCGGGAATGCGAGATCACCGGCCTTTGCTGGAGCCCCGACAGGCGGACGGCG
>VYGS01000037.1:0-7437 GCA_009841725.1 Gammaproteobacteria bacterium | reverse complement strand
CGTCGGCATCCAGCACCCCGGCGAGCGCGGCGGCAGCCACTTTCCCGACGGCGGCGGCACGACACCGAGATCCTGCATCATCGCCATCACTCGGGACGACCGCGCCGTTATCGGCTGATCGCCGACTTCTCGCGGCTCAAAGCGCAAACGGGCTGCGCAGCGGGCCGTCGGCAGCCACGCGGGGCCGGGCGGATGCGGCGTGCTTCCGGGTCAGGGCGAATACCGCCTGGAGGCCTGACGGCGGTACACCAGGCACAGGACCAGAAAAAACCCCGATATCGAGGCGATCAGCACGACGACCGGGGTGTCGCCAAACGCAACGTACGGAGTGACCCCTGAGCGGGGCTGGACCTCGCCCGTCAGAATGGCCTTCTCGAACTGCGGCGCGTACTCTTCGATCCCGCCCTTCCAGTTGATCAGCGAGGACAGTCCGGTGTTGGACGCCCTAATCATGGGGCGTTCGCTCTCGCGTGCGCGAAAACGCGCCATCTGCAATCGCTGGTGCGGGGCCAGCGAATTGCCGAACCAGATGTCCTCGCTGACGTTGAGCAGGGCGCCGGCCCTCCTGACCTGGAACCGCCCCTCGTTGGGGAAGGCGTCCTCGAAGCAGATGGAGACGGCGAAGCGGTTGCCGGCCGCCTCCAGCGGGAGCTGGCGGCCGGTCCAGGGGCTGAATTCCGACATTGGAATGTCCAGCCGGTCAAGAAGCGGCCCGAACAGCCACTGCGCCGGAAAATACTCCCCGAACGGAACGAGGTGCTGCTTGCGGTACAGCATGATCTTGTCGGTGACCGCGGCCACGCTGTTGTAATAGGGTTGCGCGCCGTCCTGCCCGTCCCGGTAAAGCACCCCGAAAACGAAATCCGCCGGATGCGTCTCGACATAGCCCCAGAAATCGGTGGACAGGCTGTCGAGGTAGTCGGGAACCGCCGCCTCGGGCCAGACAACCAGATCCCTGTCGGTCAACGGCGCACTCTTCTCGATGTATTCGGTCACGATGCGCTCGGACTCCGCGGCATCCCACTTGGCGCTGAACGGCACATTGTTCTGGACGATCCCGATGCGGACCGGCGAGCCCTCCCGGGCCGTCCAGGTCGTCGTGTTCAGGATCCAGCCTTCAAACCAGACGAGGATCACGAGAATCAGGAAAAACAGGCTCATCCTCGACGGAAACCGGATCACGGCCACCAGCGTGCCGACGCTCATCGCCACGATCAGTCCCACCAGATAGACGCCGCCCAGGGGCGCGTAGTTCGACAGCGGGGTTTCGATGTAGGCGTAGCCGAGGGAAAACCACGGAAACCCGGTCAGGAACCAGCCGCGGACCCACTCGAACAGCAGCCAGAGCGCCGGCATGAACAGGCACAGGCGCAACCGGGGGTCCATGCCGGCGGCCAGGGACTGCAGAAATCCGCACAGGGCCGGAAACAGGGAGATGTAGACGATGCCCAGGGCAACGCTGAAGCCCGCCGCCAGCGCGGGCATGCCCCCGTAGGTGTTGAGGCTGATGTACATCCAGGACACCCCGAACCCGAACATGGCCAGTCCGTACACGAATCCGGTCGCCAGCGCCATTCGGCCCGTGGCATCGGCCCACACGTAAAACAGCAGCGCGAGACTGACGATCGACAGCGGCCACCAGTAGAACGGGGCAAAGGCCAGGACATGAATCCCTCCCGCCAGCGCCGATAGAACGATCTTCATGAAATTACCATCGTGGTAACGCAGTCTCCTGTTTCGAAAGAATCCAGACCGGATCCTGCCCGACAATTTAGCACAATCCGCCGCGGTCACGAAATCATCCGGGACGGCCGCTCAAAGGCGGTCCAGAATCCGGCGCTCCAGCCCCTCCATTTCCTCGGCCTCGTCGTCGCGCTGGTGGTCGTAGCCGAAAAGGTGCAGCACGCCGTGCACGACGAGATGCGCGAAATGCGATGCGAAATCGATCTCCCGCTCGGCGGATTCGGTCCGGGCCACCGGATAGCAGACGATCACGTCGCCCGCATAGTGCTCCTCGATGCCCTCCGGGGATTCGAAGGGGAAGGACAGCACGTTGGTGGTCCGATCCTGGTTGCGAAAGCGCAGATTGAGCTCGGCCATTTCCGGGGCGTCGACCACCCTGACCACCAGATCCGCCGACGGCGCGTCGATCGCGTCGAGGACGGCGTCGACAATGGCCTGGACCCGGGCCCCGGACGGAAGATTCTCCGCGTGCTCGAGCGCAAGCTGGTAGTCAACCGCCACCGGGATCCATTTCGTACGCTTCGACGATTCGCTGGACCAGGGGATGGCGGACCACGTCCTGCGGCTTGAAGTTGGTGAAGCTGATTCCCCTCACCTCCCTGAGAACGCCCTGGGCATGCTTGAGCCCGGAGAGCTGGTCGCGGGGCAGGTCGATCTGGGTGATGTCGCCGGTCACCACGGCCCGGGAGTTGAATCCGATTCGCGTCAGGAACATCTTCATCTGCTCGACGGTCGTGTTCTGCGCCTCGTCCAGGATCACGAACGACTCGTTGAGCGTCCGGCCGCGCATGTAGGCGAGCGGCGCGAGCTCGATGGTGCCGCGGGCGATCAGCTTTCCGACCCGCTCGTAGCCCAGCATCTGGTAGAGCGCGTCGAACAGGGGGCGAAGATAGGGATCGATCTTCTGGCCGATGTCCCCGGGCAGAAAACCCAGCTTCTCGCCGGCCTCGACCGCCGGGCGGACCAGCAGTATGCGTTCGATCTCGTTGCGGGTGAGCGCGTGCACGGCGCTTGCGACGGCGAGATAGGTCTTGCCCGTTCCGGCCGGGCCGATTCCGAAATTGATGTCGTTGTCGCGAATGTTCTTGAGGTAGGCCCTCTGGCGAAGATTGTGGCCCCGGATCACGTTTTTCCTGAGGTTGAGAACGACCTCGTCGTCGTCCTTCCCGAGCGAATCCGGATTGCCGGCAACGGAGCCGTCGGCGTCATCCACGGCGGACAGGGCCAGGGCCACGTCCCCCGGCGAGATGGGACGGGAGCGGTCCTCCGTCATCGCGAACAGCTTCTTGACGACGCTCGAGGCCTGGGCGGAGCCGCTTGACGAGCCGGTGATGCTGAAGCGGTTGCTGCGATTGACGATCCGGACCTGAAGATTCTCCTCGATCTGCTTGAGATGGCAGTTCATCTGCCCGCACAGGGAGGACAGCCGGTCGTTCTCTGCCGGAAGAAGTTCGAAGCTGACGGATTCGGACAAGGACGGACCAGCGCTCAGGCAGCCTGCTGGCTGTCGTTCGGGCCCAGACGCCCCCGCAGGGAATTGGGCAGGGCTTCCGTGATCACGACGTCGACGAACCGGCCCGCCAGGGAGGACGGACCGTCGAAATTGACGACCCGGTTGTTCTCGGTCCTGCCGCTCAGCTGGTTCGGGAACTTTCGGGCCGCGCCTTCGACCAGCAGGCGCTGGCGGGTCCCGACCATGCGCCGGCTGTACTCGGCCGCAAACTCGCCGATCCGGGCCTGGAGCGTCATCAGCCTTTGCTTCTTCTCCTGCATGTCGACGCCGTCTTCAAGCTCGGCGGCCGGGGTCCCGGGGCGGGGACTGTAGATGAAGCTGTAGCTCTGGTCATACCGCACATACTCGACCAACTCCATGGTCCGCGCGAAATCCTCGCCACTCTCGCCCGGGAAGCCGACGATGAAGTCGGACGACACGGACAGCTCCGGACAGGCTTCCCTGAACCGGTCGATCCAGCGCATGTAGTCGCTCGAGGTGTACCCCCTCTTCATGCGCTCGAGAACGCGGTCCGAACCGCTCTGCACCGGCAGGTGCAGGTGCGCGACCAGTTCGGGAATGTCGGCGTGGGCGGCGACCAGCGCGTCGGTGACCTCGACCGGATGCGAGGTCGTGTAGCGCAGCCGGTCGATGCCGTCGACCGCCGCGACGTAATGCAGCAGCTCGGCGAATTCCATGATCCCGCCGTCATGCGTGGCTCCCCGGTAGCCGTTGACGTTCTGCCCGAGCAGGATCACTTCCCGGACGCCCTGTCCGGCCAGCTCCACCACCTCGGTGATCACGTCGTCGAACGGGCGGCTGAATTCGGTGCCACGGGTGTAGGGCACCACGCAGAAGGAGCAGTACTTGCTGCAACCCTCCATGACCGACACGTACGCCCGGGGACCCTCGACCCGGGGCGAGGGCAGGCTGTCGAATTTCTCGATCTCCGGAAACGACACGTCGACGGCCGCCGTCTTGCGGGTGAGCACCTTGTCCAGCATCGCGGGCAGGCGGTGCAGGGTCTGGGGGCCGAACACGATGTCGACCTCGGGGGCCCGCTTCATGATCTGCTCGCCCTCCTGGCTGGCCACGCAGCCGCCCACGGCGATCACGAGCTCCCGGTTCGCGGCCTTGAGCATATTCCATCGGCCCAGCTGGCTGTAGACTTTCTGCTGCGCCTTGTCCCGCACGGAGCAGGTGTTGAGCAGGACCATGTCGGCCTGGCCCGGGTCGTCCGTGCGCTCGAAGCCGTGGCTGCCGTGCAACAGGTCGGCCATGCGGGACGAATCGTACTCGTTCATCTGGCAGCCGAAGGTCTTGATGTACAGCTTGCGGGTCATTTCTGTGTCCGTCAATCGGTGCGACTGTCCCGGGAGGGCCGGGCCGCCGGGCTATTGCCCGGTGACGACCTCCGCCTTGTGAATCACGACCGGCTCGAGCGGCACGTCGCTGTGCATCCCCTTGTTTCCGGTCGAGACGCCGGCGATGGCCTCGACCACGTCCATGCCGGACGTGACCTTCGCGAAGACGGCATATCCCCACCCTTGGGCGGTCTTGGCGGAGAAGTCGAGAAACGCGTTGTCCGAAAGGTTGATGAAGAACTGGGACGTGGCCGAATTCGGATCGGAGGTGCGGGCCATCGACAGCGTGCCGGTCTTGTTCTTCAGCCCGTTGTCGGCCTCGTTGACGATGGGCGGATTGTTCGGCTTCTGGCGCATGTCGGCGTCCAGTCCTCCGCCCTGTATGACGAAGCCGGGGATGACCCGGTGAAACAGCGTGCCCTCGTAGAATCCGCTCTCGACGTAGTCGATGAAGTTCTGCACGGTGACGGGCGCGTCCTCCGGGTACAGTTCGAGCACGATCTCGCCGTGTGATGTCGTCATTTTAACCATGTTGTCAGTTCCGTATTGATTCGATTGAGCGTGTGCGATGACCGGCAGCACGGCCAGCATCAATGCAAGTAGAGTCTTTCCGTTCATATCTTATGCGCCTTCGCCGGCAAGTCCAAGAATAAAGTTCCAGTGTTCCGGAGACAGGGGCGTCACCGAGAGCCGGTTTCCCCGCTGAAGAATCCGCATGTCGGCCAGCTCCGGGCAGGCCCGAAGCGCCTTCAGGGTGACCGGGCTCGAAAACGTGCGAAGGTACCGGACATCCACCATGAGCCAGACCGGGGACTCCGGCTTGCTGCGCGGATCGTAATAGTGCTCGTCGGGATCCCACGCGGTGTGATCCGGATAGGCCTCGGAGACGATCTCCATCATCCCCACGATTCCGGGAACCTTGCAGTTCGAGTGATAGAAGAACGCGAGGTCCCCGACCGACATCTCGTCACGCATGAAATTGCGGACCTGATAGTTGCGGATGCCGTCCCAGTGCTCCACGCCGACCTTCTCGAGATCGTCGATGGAGAAGTCCTCCGGTTCGTTCTTCATGAGCCAGTATTTCATCTCAAACTCTCTTGTCGGTCAGGCCGAAGACGAGGCCCCGGCCGCGATTGCCGTGTTCGCGAAACGATGGATCGCGACATCGGTCACCGCCACGTCGAGCGGCATGTCCCAGGGGTCGGCGTCGATCCTTTCGATTCTCTGGATTTCGTGGGCGACTCCGGCCAGTACGGGCTGCGGCCGGCCCGCTTCCCGGTTCGCCCTGAGCGTGGTGTCGTAGAATCCGCCGCCCATGCCCAGACGGTTTCCCCGGACGTCGAAGGCGACCAGCGGCATCAGCAGGATATCCAGAGCGCCCGCGTCCATCCCTTCCCCGTCGCCTGTCCGCGGCTCCAGTATGCCGAACCGGTTGGCGGCAAGGGGGGTGTCCCGGTCCATGGCGGCGAAGCTCAGAACCCGGTCATCCTCACCCATGACCGGCACGCAGGTCGTGATGCGGTTTTCCCAGCACCATGCCATGGTCGGCCCCAGGTCGATTTCCCCGTCGCTCGCAAGATACATCCCCACGGTTTCGGCACCCATGAACCCCTCGAGTTCCCGCAATCGCTCCAGAAGCGCCTTCGCGGCCTTTCTCCGGGCCGGACCGGACAGTGCCCGGCGACGCTTCCTGATCAGGGCGCGCAGGGACTGCTTGTTGTTTATCGGGGTCAAATCGTCCTCATCGGCAGAAAGCCGAGCGAAAAAGCAGCGTTACCCGCGTATGCCGTATGATCCCACATCCTTGAACCGAGCGGTTCAAGGCGGTGCAATGAAACGACTTCGGGATTCCCGGCGGATCGCTCCGCGTTCATGCTCACCCGTCACTTACCAAGCACCTGGGATAGTCAATTAGGTTGCAAGGATTCAGAGATCAACTCGAGCACCGCAGGCAACACCGGGTACTATTTTAGCAGAATTTTTCCGGCGGCGAGGGAAACGGCGAGCGCGTGGGCGCTGCCCGGCGGCAGGCGGTCAGGACGACTGCAGGCCCGAGACGAACTTGTCGAGCTGTTCGTTCAGCGAGCGCAACCGGGAAATGGTCGACTCGTGGACTTCCAGCCGCCGTTGCAATTCGAGCAGTTCGTTGCTGATATTCAACCCGGCCATGATGGCGCACCGGTCGGTCCCCAGCACCTTGCCGCTTTCGGAGATGGATTTCATCTGCCCGTCCAGGTAGGCCGCGGCCTCGAGCAGGTTGTCGACGGCCTCGTCCTCGCACGAGACCGTGTACTCGTGCTTCAGGATGTTGATCTTGATGCTTTTTTTCAAACCGTTCATGAGTGTTCCGTCGGCTTGCCGCCCATCGCGATGTCCATTCGGTCAGGACTGGATGGAATCCAGCTTGGCAAGAATCTGCTCGATCTTCTCCCGCGCCATCTTGTTCTTTTCCCTCTGGGCCATGAACTCCTGGCGCAACAGCTTCTGGTCGTTTTTCAGCAACTCGTTGTCCTTGCTTATCGTTTCGCAGATCCCGATCAATTCCAGGATGCGCCCTTCAAGCTTGTCGATGCTGTCTTCTTCTTTCACCTGACAACTCCCGAGTATCATTCGTTCTGCGCTCGCCCGTCACACCGGGGAGCGGGCTCCCCGTCCTCCCTGGCCATTTTGGCCGTCTGCGCAATCCGTTCGCCATTTCGGTCGGCAAGGCCCAAGCCCGCATGCCGAAAATCGCGGTCGAACCGGGAAAAGAGTAGCACATTCACACCTCGTATGAAATACGGTGTCCGGGTTCAATACATGTGGGACTGAGAGGGTTCGGTGACCCCGTGTTGTTGA
>VYGS01000132.1 GCA_009841725.1 Gammaproteobacteria bacterium | reverse complement strand
AGTTGAGGCAGCTCGAGGCTCAGCTTTTGAACGAAACAAGAGTCAGCGAGAGCAAGCGCAACGAGATGGAGGCTGCGATGGCCGATCTGCGCAAGGTCGAAGCGGAAATCGCGGAGTTGCAGAAACGGAGGGCCGAATCCCAGGAGGAGTATGACGGCCTTCAGGAAGAATATTATCCGCTGAGTGCGCAGATCGGGGAAATCGAACAGAAAATCGATTTTCTTGGAGAGAGCAAAGCGAAAAATGCGCTGGAGTCCGAGCGTCTTGAGGCCGATCGGGCGGAACGGACGCAACAAATCGAGGACGCGGACCGGGAGCGCATCAGCCTTGAGGAGCGACTGTCCCGTCTACGGCCGGATCTGGATCAGAGGGAATTGTTGTCGGAGTCGGTCCAGTCCGACTACGAAAAGGCCGACCGTGCGCTTCGGGAATGGTCGGCCAAGATGCAGCGTTTCAATGAACAGCAGCATCAGCCGAGGCAGCAGGTCCAGATCCAGCGTTCCCGAATCGAACATCTCGACAGCCGGTTGTCCGAGCTTGAGAACGAACGCACGTCGGTTGAAGAGTTGCGGCAACGGATTTCGGATGAGCTCGAGGACAACGATCTGGCTGTCCTGAAAGAAAAGGTCAGCGATCACGATCACGCCTGTCAGGCGTGCGAGTCGGCTCTTCAGGATGGCGAGAGTCGTCTGGACGGAATCCTGAAAGACATTGAGACCGAGCGCAACCGGCACACCCATCACACCAACCAGAACCATGAGTTGAATTCGAGGTTGAACTCGCTGGAGGAAATCCAGTCGGCATACCTGGGCGGAGATGACGATGCAATCCGTCGCTGGATTGAATCGAGCGGACTCGAGGACCAGGCGAAGCTGGTCGACGTGCTGTCCATTGAAGACGGCTGGGAGCGGGCTGTGG
The DNA here is from genome assembly GCA_009841725.1 of Gammaproteobacteria bacterium. GTDB lineage: Bacteria > Pseudomonadota > Gammaproteobacteria > Arenicellales > Poriferihabitantaceae > Poriferihabitans. The sequence goes on along the minus strand of VYGS01000132.1, from coordinate 12,570 downwards.
ACAGGGTGCTTGGAGATTTTCTGTCGGCCACCTGTGCCGAGCGGATTTCTCCCGACTGCCTTGAGAACCGTCCGGACGCAAGTCTTTCGCTGGTTGTGGATGCCCGGCTGGAGGCGAATTCTGAGCCGGGCAAGGGTGATCGGCTGCTCGACAGGATCGGGACCGGCCAAGAAATGCTCGAGGGACTGTTGGCCGGGGTTCGCATAGCGCCGTCGACCGAGGACGCGCTCGCCCGTGCCGGGGAATTGAAGGGACGGGAATTGCTCGTGACCCGGGACGGGGTGATGGTGGGTCCGAACTGGATCAGCTTTGCAAAATCGGAGCAAATGAAAACCGGGATGCTGTCGCGCCGCGAGGAAATTTCCCAGTTGCGGGAAAAGACGGAAAAGGTCGGCGCCCTGATCGACGACGCGGAGGCGGCCCTGGCGAAGCTTGAAGGGCGGCGGCAGTCGCTGGATGAATCCTTGCGCGAGCAGCGGTCCGAGTTGGCCCGGTTGCGCTCGGACGGCTCCGAATTGCACGGTCGGCTGGGAAGGGAGGAAACCGTGTGGAAAGAATCGCAGGACCGGCTTGAAGCCCTCAAGGGCCGCGAGCAGGATCTCGTGGCGCGAATTGCTGCGACCGAGCGCGACCTGAAGGATGCCCACGAATCGCTGCAGGAATGTCTCGACAGTGTCGAGAAAATGGACGAGCAGCGCGAGGCGATGATCGAGCAAAATCGGAAACTGGACGAAGAGGCGTCAAGCAAGCTCTCCGAGGTGCACAGGGCGAAGGAAAGCCTGCATGAAACCCGTCTCGAGTTCCATCGTCTTGTTTCGGAGCAGGAGGCGGTGGCAGAGCGTCTCGACCGTTTGAACAGGGATCTGGCGGTCGCCGCCGAGCGGCTGGATGATCTGGCCCTGGCCGAGTCGGCCCGAAGTGCGACGGAAGAAGATCTCAAGCGCTCTTTGGAGGAACTGCTCAAGCGCAAGTCGATCTCGGGTTCCAGGCTGTTCGAATCGAAAAGCCGAATTTCGGAAGTGGATGCCGGGCTGTCATCCGTTCAGGCCGGACAGCGCGAGATTGCCGGGCGGGTTGATCGATGTCGGGAAGCGCTGGTGCAACAGGATATGCTGAAACAGGAGGCCCGGGTTCTGCATGACAGCCATGTGCAGGCGATGCGGGAGAATGACCATTCGCTCAAGGAGATCGCTGCCGATCTGCCGGATGACGCCCTCGTCGAGGAGTGGGAGAGCAGGCTGGAACAGGTCCGGATCCGGATAGACAGAATCGGCCCGGTGAATCTTGTGGCCATTCAGGAGTTTGAAGAGCTCAGCGAGCGAATGGAGTATCTTGACAGCCAGCATGCCGACTTGACCGAGGCCCTTGAAACGCTGGAGAGCGTGATAAGCAAGATCGATCAGGAATCCCGGGCAAGATTCAAGGAAACCTTCGACAAGATCAATTTCGGTTTCAACCGTTTTTTCCCCGAACTCTTCGGAGGCGGAAAGGCGGACCTGCTGTTGGTCACCGACGATCTTCTGACTGCCGGGGTCACTGTCATGGCCAGACCGCCCGGCAAGCGCAACAGCCATATTCACCTTCTTTCCGGCGGTGAAAAGGCATTGACCGCGGTTGCCCTGCTGTTTTCGCTGTTCGAGTTGAATCCTGCACCCTTCTGCATGCTCGACGAGGTGGACGCGCCGCTTGACGACGCGAACGTCGGTCGATATTGCGAAACCCTGAAGCGGCTCGCAAACAAAAGCCAGATGATCGTTGTCACGCACAACAAGATCACGATGGAATCGATGGATCTGCTGCTGGGTGTTACAATGGAGGAATCGGGTGTGTCGCGGATCGTCTCCGTCGATGTCAGCCAGGCTGTCGAAATGGCAGTTGGATAATCTGTTACACTCAACAGTTGAATCGATAACAATCTATAAAGGGTTCGGAGTGTAGCAGTCTTGCGCTCGATCCAGAGTCTGGCGGGTGCAGGCATTCCGATCAAGAAGCGAATTGTCGCTCTTCGTAATACCTCCTAAGGATATTATTTGGTGACGGGTCTAGAACTGAACCTGCAGATTGCCTTGATAGCCCTCGGTATAGCGGCACTCGTACTGATCTATCTTTATTCAAGGTTTCACGACAAGGGCATGCGCCGCTCCCGGGCAAGATCGGCGGCAAGGAACGGGCCCGAACGCGAATCGGATGCATACATGACCGACGAGGAGTACCGGTCGCGGCAGGAAATCCCCGATTTTCTGGGGGGGTCTGAATCGGGCGGAACGCCCAAGGCCGGAATCGGCGACCCGTGCGGCGGTTCGAAAAGTTCTCGCATGGCAGACCATTCCGAATTTCCGGATGAGGGCAGCAGCCCGGACGATCTGGAGCCTGATCGGAGCGTCGGAGTTCACGGTGTCCGGCATTCCGACGAAGACAACGACACGGAATCACCTGTGCTGACGGAGCAGATTTATCCGGATCAGCCGGAACTGTTCTCCGATCCCCAAACCTCTCCTGATGACCGGGCGGAGTTTTCGGATTTCGGTGCAAGGGGTGAAGCGGTGACCGATGGAAGGGCCGATCCCCCCATGATTGATCCGGTGCGGGATGTTTTCGAGGATTCTGCGGGAGAGGAAACGGGAGTCCAGCCGGGCAACGGAGCCAGACAGGGGCGGGAGCCCTCCATATCCCTCGATCCGCTACCCGAAGCCGAAGAAGACGGGAGCCATGCTCCGCACGACTTGTTCGTTGATTCGGCGAAGGACAGGTCGAGAGGCGGCAAGGCTGTTCCTTCCGAAAGCCGGTTTGCCTCGATACTCAAGGGAACCGGATTTTTCAATCGTTTTCGCAAGCAGAAGTCTGTGCAGCATCTGAAGAGCGATGATTCGGACGAATTCCAGGACGGGAGCGATTCCGAGTACGATGACGTGCCCGACGAGTCTGAAGTGGTAGCGCTGCGGGAATCGGAGGAATATTCCGAGCCCGAGCATCCACCCGAACCCGAGCCGGCCCAGGAGAAGGTTGTCCCGCGATTCGAATACCCGGAGATTCAGGGATTTGACCGGCTCGGCCAGGTCGACTACTGGGTCAAGCTCTCTGGAGGCAAGGATCTCGGCAGAGAGGCGCTCTACGCGCAGTATCGGGAATTGTTCGCCGAGTTGAAAAATTCGACCCGAATCTACGGCATTCGGACCACAGACCGGGAATGGGTCGATATTGAAACGGAAACGGACAGCGCACGTTTTCTGGAATTGGTCGTCACCTTGCAACTTGTCGACTCCAGCGGAGCCATCACGAGAAGCGAGTTGAACCGGTTTACCGACATGGTGACCGGTTTCTCGGAAGCCATCGGCAAGAACATCACCTTCATGGCCCCGCTGGAGAGCGCTGCTCAGCAGGCGAGGGCCCTGTCGGAATGCGTACAGATGTTCGATTATCCCTGCATGGTTTTCGTTGTGCCTGAACGACCTGACCAGCATTTGAGTGGCGGTGCGATTGCCAAGTGTGCGAGGCAGATGGGCCTGGAAACCCACAGGAACAATTATTTTGTCCGCACCAAAACCGTTGGAAGGAAGAAAGTGCGGCTCTATGGTGTTGCAAACCTGTCGGACGAGGGCACTTTCGATTTTGACCAGATGGACAGCCTGAAATCGCCGGGCGTGGTGTTTTTCTTCCGACCGCTTGTCCACGAGTCGCCGGGCTCGGTACTTTCGGAAATGGCCAGTACGGCAAAAAGCTTTGCCGGGCGCATGGGCGCAAACACCATCACGCCCGAGGGCAATGATCTGACTGTCGAGGTGATCGGGGACATCAGGGCGGAGATCGAAAGCAAGTCCATGGAAATGGAGGCGTGCGGATTGCACAGCGGCGGAGATGCCGTCATGCGGATTTTCGAATCCGACATTGTCGTTTCAGAATGAAATCCGGCAGTTGCCTGTCGTGATCCGGTTTCTTTCCTGCCACCCTTGCACGGGTTATTGACGGTCCATGGGAAACACTATCCGGGACAGGATCTTATTTCTCAGGGAGCAGATCGAATACCACAACTATCGATACCACGTTCTGGACGATCCGGAAATCCCCGACCGGGACTTCGATCAGCTTCTCGGGGAGCTTGAGAAACTCGAGACACAGCATCCGCAATTTACAGAGTCCGACTCTCCCACCCGGAAAGTCGGTGGAACGCCTGCAAGGACGTTCAGCCCGGTCGCCCACTCGGTGCCGATGAAGTCGCTGGCAAACGCATTCGGCGAAGAGGAAATCCATGACTTTGATCGAAGGGTTCGTGATCTGGTCGACACGACAGGGCCGGTCGAGTACATTGCCGAACCGAAATTCGACGGCCTTGCCGTCAGCCTGCGGTATGAAAAGGGATGGCTGGTTCAGGCCGCGACCCGCGGGGACGGGAGCCGCGGAGAAAACATTACCCAGAACATGCGCGCTGTACTCAAGGACATGACCCGGCTTGAGGGCCGGTTGGCCCCGGATGTGCTGGAGATTCGCGGGGAAGTGTTCATGACGCAGGATGATTTCGACCGCCTGAACGGAGCTCAGAAACGGGCCGGGAAGAAGGTGTTTGCCAATCCGAGAAACGCGGCTGCAGGGAGTCTTCGCCAACTGGACCCGGCGGTTACGGCAAGCCGCCCCTTGCGAATCTACTGCTATGCGCTCGGCGAGGTATCCTCGGGAAAGGCACCGGAGTCTCACATGGAGTCCCTCGAATGGATTCGATCTTTCGGGTTGCCGGTGACCGAGCTGGTTGAAACGGTCCATGGGGCCGAAGGCTGCCTCGAATACTACACGCGACTTCTGGATTTGCGGGACAGCCACCCGTTTGAAATGGATGGCGTCGTCTACAAGGTTTCAAGGATGGACTGGCAGCGGCAGCTGGGCCATACCGCCCGGGCCCCTCGGTGGGCAATCGCCTACAAGTTTCCGGCGCAGGAGGCAACGACGCGGATCGAGGCGATTGATATTCAGGTGGGGCGAACAGGTGCGATTACTCCGGTGGCCCGGCTGGAACCGGTCCTTGTGGGCGGTGTCACGGTGTCAAATGCGACCCTGCACAATCGAAGCGAGATTCAACGCCTTGATGTACGGGAGGGAGATTCCGTTGTAGTCAGGCGGGCGGGTGATGTCATTCCGGAAATCGTTTCCGTCATCACGTCAAGGCGGCCGGCTGGCGCGAAGACATTCGCTTTTCCCGAACACTGTCCGGAATGCGGTTCCGGGATCGTCTATGAAGGCGAGGGAATCATCGCGCGTTGCAGTGGCGGGTTGTATTGCCGGGCACAGAAGATCCGCAGCATTATCCATTTCGCCAGCAAGAGAGCCATGGACATCGATGGAATGGGTGAAAAAATCGTCGAGCAACTGGTGTCCGAAGGGCTGGTCGACACGGTGGCGGACCTGTATCGGCTTGACGCGAGCACTCTGGCCCAGCTGGACAGGATGGCGGACAAGTCGGCGAGCAATCTGGTTGATGCAATCAGCCGGAGCAGGAATACGACGATGTCCCGGTTCATTTATGCATTGGGTATCCCGCAGGTCGGGGAAACCACCGCCGAAGCGCTTGCCGGGACCTTTTTCGATCTGGACGCGCTGATCAATGCCGATGAAGAGCAGCTGATCGAAGTGCCGGATGTTGGTCCGGTCGTGTCCAGGGGGGTCACCGCATTTTTCGGTCAGCCTCACAACCGGGAAGTCATCGAACAGTTGCTGGAACTCGGCATACAATGGCCGAAGCCGGCCAAGGCGATGCCTGGAAATCAAGCCGCGATGGATACGCTCCATCCCTTCTCGGGCAAGACGGTGGTGCTGACCGGCACCCTGAGCATCGCCCGCAACGAGGCGAAATCTCGGCTGAAGCAGGCCGGGGCGAAGGTGGCCGGAAGCGTTTCCAGTCGGACCGATTTCGTGATTGTGGGCACCAATCCCGGCTCGAAGGCCGAGCAGGCCAGGAAGCTGGGCATTCGGGACCTGGACGAGAGCCATTTTTTGGACATGCTGGAAAATGAGGGATAAGGAATATCCCGTTATCCCCTGTAAGTTTCATGTATGAACTGGAATTGTTCTACAAGGACGATTGCGATCTGTGTGACCGTATGCGGGAGGAATTGGCTCGTTACTTCCGGATCCACGGTCTCGAGAACCGGGTTGCGGTGCAGTTGCAGGACATCGAAAGCCGGACGGAGTGGTATGATTGGTATCGCGACCACGTGCCGGTCATTGTGATCGGCGGCGAGGAAATCTGCCATTATTTCCTGGATGAGCAGGCTTTGTCCGAGGCGCTTGGAATCCAAAATGGCAGAGGCCACGAAAGCCAATCAGACGAATGACAACCCCTCACACCTGGACCAGAAAATGAACCTGTCGACTGGAGAGCCTGGCACGGAAACAATCGCCTCGGAATTGGCGGCGATATTCGGTGACCGGATGATCACGACCGAAGCCGGTTGTGCCCCTTATCGGAAGGACGAATCGTTTCATGTTGCCCGGCCTCCCCACGCGGTTGTCCAGCCGGAAAACGCCGAGGAGATCCAGGAAATGGTCCGCTGGTGTGCGCGGCATCGGATGCCGATAGTGCCTCGAGGTGCCGGCACGTCGCTGGAAGGCAATTGCCTCGCCGTGTGTGGCGGCATATGCATTGACACGACTAGGATGAACAGCGTCATCGCGGTTCATCAGGACGACTTCCATGCAGTGGTCCAGCCTGGCGTGACAAGGCGGCAGCTCAACAATTACCTGAAGGGGTCGGGGCTGTTCTTTCCGATCGACCCCGGCGCGGATGCGACCTTGGGCGGAATGGCCGCTACCCGGGCTTCCGGAACCAACGCCGTGCTTTATGGTTCGATGCGCGAGAATGTCGTCAACATCGAACTCGTTCTGGCCGACGGGAGTCTGATCAGAACGGCCAAGCGTCCTCCCAAATCCGCCGCCGGATATGATCTGACCCGGCTGATGGTGGGATCGGAAGGAACGCTGGGCGTCTTTACCGAACTGACGATCAAGCTGTATCCGGTTCCCGAATCCATACTTTCGGCATCCTGCGCCTATGAAACGATGGAAGGTGCCGTGAGCTCGGTCATCGAGATGCACAAGTACGGTATTCCGGTCGCGAGGGTCGAATTGCTCGACGAGCACACCGTCGGGGCGGTGAACAGGTATTCCAAAACGGATTTTGCGGTCGCGCCAACCCTGTTCTTTGAATTTCACGGATCGGAACAGGGAGTTCGGGAGCAAGTCGAACTGACCGGGGAAATCGTCCGTGAAAACGGCGGTAGCGGCTTCGTCTGGGCGGAAATGATGGAGGAGCGGAATCGAATGTGGCGGGCGAGGCACGATGTGGCCTATGCAACCAAGCAACTGCGCCCCGATGGGAAGATCTGGGCAACGGACGTATGCGTTCCGGTTTCCCGGCTTGCAGAATGCATCAACGAAACGCGCAGGGACATCGACGAGTCCGGCATTCTGGCACCGATCGTGGGACATGTCGGAGACGGGAATTTTCATCTTCTTCTGATGGTCGATCATGAAAACGATGAAGAGGTCAGGGCAGCCGAGGCATTGCACAGGCGCATGGTATTGCGGGCCCTCGAGATGGAGGGCACCTGCACCGGCGAGCACGGAATCGGTTACGGCAAGCTCGATTTTCTCAAGGCGGAGCACGGAGATGCGATCAGGCCGATGCGGCTGATCAAGCAGGCGCTCGACCCCCAGGGCATCATGAACCCGGGCAAGATTTTCGAATGACGGAACGGGTGGACGTCATTCCCGGCGAGTGTGTCCTTTTCAACCGGTTCATCGAGGCCGATGAAAGTCAGCGGATTCTCGAATCATTGACTTGCGAGATCACCTGGCAACAGCACAAGGTCAGGGTGTTCAATCGGGTGCATTCCGTGCCGAGACTGACCGCGTGGTATGGAGACAAAGGTACGGTCTATGGCTATTCCGGTTCGGTTCACCATCCGTTGCCATGGATTCCGGTGCTGACCGGAATTCGCCGCAGGGTGGAGGATTTTCTGGGCCGGCCGTTCAACAGCGTGCTTCTGAACCTTTATCGAAATGGAAGCGACACCATGGGTCGACACAGCGATGATGAGCCCGAATTGGGGGACAATCCGGTCATTGCGTCCGTGAGCTTCGGGGGATCCAGGCGGTTCGTCTTTCACCCGAAACCGGGCAATCCGGAGCCACGGGTCCGGACCGAGCTTGATGACGGCTCACTGCTGATCATGCACGGTTCCTGCCAGCGAAGGTGGAAGCACTCGATTCCGAAAACCCGCAATTTGGCAAGACCGCGTATCAATCTCACATTCAGGACAGTCCTGGAACATTGATCCGTTCAGGAAGTGTCCGATTCCGAAGACTGCTTCGATTTGAGCAGGACATACAGGGAGCCGGTTCCCCCGTGTTCCGGCAACGTGGTGCAAAAGGCCAGGACCGGATCAATGTCCTTGAGCCAGTTCATGGTGAACTGCTTCAGTATGCCCGGACTGGATGAATGCCGCCCCTTGCCGTGCACGATGAGTACGCATCTGTACCCGGATGCGACGGAATCGAGAACGAATGCTTCCAGCGCCTCTTCCGCCTCGACCCGGCTGTATCCGTGCAGGTCCATGGTATCCTGAAATTGAAAAAGTCCCCGTTTCAGGCGCTGGATCACCTTTTTCTGTAACCCGCTTCGGGCGTAGACGACGGGACCGGCATCCGGAGTGATGTCAATGAACGGTTTCGACGTGGCGCGCTTCAATGTTCGGGATGATGCGCTCCCGGGCCCAGTTGGTCTGCCGGCTTTCGGCCGGTCCGCGCCATGCCGGGGCGGTTTTTGGAATGCCTTGCGGTTCCCGTGTCGCGCATCAAGAGGCTGGACGGATTCCATTGCCTGTTTGAAAAGCATCCGATCAATGTCTTTGTCGCCGGCTGCCATCAGCTTATCGATGTTTCAGGAACCGGTCGGCGTCAAGAGCGGCCATGCATCCGGTTCCAGCCGACGTGACGGCCTGGCGGTATACCGAATCCATTACGTCGCCCGCCGCGAATACCCCGTCTATGCTAGTGCAGGTGGCGTTGCCATCGGCGCCGCCGGCGGTGACGATGTATTGGCCTTGCATTTCCAGTTGCCCCTCGAACAGCCCGGTGTTCGGGGTGTGGCCAATCGCAATGAATACGCCGGAAAGGTCAATCCGGGTCAGGTTTCCCGACTTGACGTGCTCCAGGCAAACGCCCGTGACACCGGACTCGTCACCGATGACCTCATTGAGAACATGATCCCACTTGATCTCGATGTTGCCTCCCTGGTCGACGGTTCTTTGCATGAGATGGTCGACCAGTATCGCTTCAGCTCGCAGTTCGTCCCGGCGATGGACGAGAGTCACCTTCGAGGCCAGTCCGGACAGGTAGAGGGCTTCCTCGACCGCGGTGTTTCCCCCGCCGATGACGGCCACCTCCCGGTTGCGATAGAAAAAACCGTCACAGGTAGCACATGCCGAGACGCCTCTGCCCATGAACGCTTCCTCCGAAGGAAGCCCCAGATATTTTGCGGAAGCTCCGGTCGCGATGATGAGCGCGTCGCAGGTGTATTCGCCCTGATCGCCGAACAGCCTGAAGGGGCTGTTGCCCAGTTCGGCCCGGTTGATATGGTCGAGGATGACATCCGTTCCGAAGCGTTCGGCATGACGTCTCATCCGTTCCATGAGGTCGGGTCCCTGCACTCCTTCGTTGTCTCCGGGCCAGTTGTCGACATCGGTGGTAATGGTCAGCTGTCCCCCCTGCTGGATTCCCGTGATCAGTACCGGATCCAGGTTTGACCTCGCCGCATAGACTGCGGCCGTATAGCCGGCAGGACCGGAACCGAGAATCAGAAGCCGGCAATGTTTCGTCGGATTCATCAGGATACCCCTCTGCCTGCGCAGGAGACGGACGCGAACAGTCCTGCGGCTGCGTGTTCGGTTGTCACCCGTCTCCCCTGTAGTGATCGATCAGAATCCGTGCGACTTCAGGACGGGAAAACTCCGGTGGGGGAGCGATGCCCTCTGACAGCATCTCTCTCAATCGGGTCCCTGAAATGAGCATGAAGTCCGACAGTTCATGATTCGGCGCTTCCCGCATCATGACCACCTTTTTGAGCTTTGAAGACCATGCAGTGTGATCGGCACGGAAAATTTCGATTTCCAGGGCGCCCTCGGGGACTTCTTCGTCAAAGATGTCCTGAGCATCGAAAGCTCCGTAATAGTCGCCAACCCCCGCATGGTCTCGGCCGATAATGAAATGGGTGGCTCCCATGTTCTGTCGGAAAATTGCATGAAGCACCGCTTCTCTCGGGCCCGCGTACAGCATGTCGAATCCGTAGCCGGTGATCATGACCGTGTTGGGTGGAAAATAGCAATCAACCATTGTCCGGATTGCGGCATCACGGACATTGGCGGGAATGTCTCCGGGCTTGAGCTTGCCCAGCAGCATGTGCACGACGCATCCATCGGCGCCGATTCGCTCCATGGCGGTCCGGCACAGTTCTTCATGTGCGCGGTGCATCGGATTTCGGGTCTGGAAAGCGACGACGGTGTTCCAGCCGCGTTTCGTGATCGCCTCGCGGATTTGTACGGCGGTTCGGAACGTGTCCGGAAAATCGGTCTCGAAATAGCTGAAATCGAGAACCCGGACCGGACCGGACAGCATCACATTGCCCTGGGAAAGAAAATCCCTGACCCCCGGATGATCGTCGCTGCGTGTACGGTAGACATGCTCGCAAATCTCCCCGATGTCGGAATTTTCAAGCGTTTCGATGCGCACATCGTCGACAATCGCAAGAACCGGATGATCCTGCCGATTCGGATCCCTCAAAGCCACTGACTGGCCGTCGCAAATTCCCTCGGCAGAGTCCGTCAGGCAAAGGACTGGAACGGGCCAGAACAGGCCGTTGCCGGTACGCATGGTCCGGGCCACCGACATCGTGTCCGACTTGTCCATGAAGCCCGGCAGGGGAGTGAAATAGCCGCCGCCGAGCATGACGGCATTGGCGGCGCTCGCGGAGCTGATCAGAACCGAAGGCAGGGTCTCGGCGTCCCGTTTCGCCTTTTCGCGTCTGTCCGGATCCTGAACAAGGAGCGGTATGAGGTGATCGGAATGATGCGGTTTGATCATGGTGCGCTCTCGTCGATTCGCCGGCGTCTGACGGCATCGGCCAGTCCTTCAAGAATTGATTCCGTCTGCTCGAAGTCGATGCAGGCATCCGTGATGCTTTGTCCATAGGTTGGGGCAACACCGTCGACCACGTCCTGTCGACCGGCAGTCAGATGGCTCTCGATCATGACCCCCATGATCCGCCCGTCACCTCCGGCAATCTGGCTGGCCACGTCGTCCGCGACCTTGATCTGGTTTTCAGGAATCTTTCTGCTGTTGGCATGACTGAAATCGATCATCACCTGCGGCCGGAGGCCGGCCGATTCAAGTTTTGCACAGGTCTCGTTGATGCTGCCGGTATCGTAGTTCGGTTCGCGCCCCCCGCGAAGGATGATGTGACAGTCCTTGTTGCCCATGGTAGTGAAGATGGCCGAGTGGCCTTTCTTGGTCAGCGAAAGGAAATGATGGGGACAGCGGGCCGCCCGAATGCCGTCGACCGCGATGTCGAGATTGCCGTTTGTGCCGTTCTTGAGACCGACCGGGCATGACAGGCCCGAAGTCAGTTCCCGGTGAACCTGGCTTTCCGTAGTGCGGGCGCCGATTGCCCCCCATGAAATCAGGTCTGCGACATACTGGGGGGTGATGATGTCGAGATATTCGGTACCGGCCGGCATGCCCAGCTCGTTCAGTGCGAGCAGGAGCCCGCGGGCCAGTCTCAAGCCTTTGTTGATGTCGAAGGTGTTGTTGAGGTCCGGGTCGTTGATCAGGCCTTTCCAGCCCACGGTGGTACGGGGCTTTTCGAAATAGACACGCATGACAATCAGCAGGTCGCGTTCCAGTTGCTGCTTGATTTGCAGAAGTCGATCCGCATAATCCAGCGCGGCCTCGGGATCGTGGATGGAGCAAGGGCCGGACACGACAAGCAGTCGGTCATCTTCCCCATTCAGGATTCGGTGAATGGCGTCGCGGGTTTTCAGCGTTGTATCGGCCGCTTTCTCCGAAATCGGCAACTCCGCATGGATATCGTTCGGATTGATCACATGCTGGATTTGCGCGATTCTCAAATCGTCGGTAGGGCGTCTGTTCATGGCATTGCGGGGGATAGCAACCCGTAGATTGTGAAACAAGTTATGCAGGAAAATTGTTCAGTCTGGCCCGGACGGGTGAACTGCCGCGGTTACACGACATCAGTCCGAAATGCCCAATTCTACTAAATTCGGGGGGCATCAATCATCATCCGTTTTTTATGTCCAGACAGAAAAATTTATCCACTGGCATGCCGAATTTCTTGAGACGGGATATCCCGACGGGTTGTTTTGGTTCCGGTTCCCAGTCGGATATCGCACCGGCTTCCGGGTATTGAGCCGTGATCATCCGAACTCCGGTATGGAAAATACAATTGCCCGAGGAATTTGTTAAGAGCAAATAGAACTGTCCGGTTTAATAGCACATGAATTGTCCGCTATC
>VYGS01000100.1 GCA_009841725.1 Gammaproteobacteria bacterium | reverse complement strand
GCCCAGAGGGGTGAAGAGATGAAAGAATGCTGCGCCAGTCATCACGGCACTCGCCATAAGGCCACCACACTGGTGGAATTTCTGACGAACGCCCTGACTTCTCGACATGCCAAGCAGGCCCAAAATCCAGTAAATCGCCGGGGCAATCAGGACCAATGAGGTCAGTATTTCAAAACTACCGACAAGATAAGGGCCAAATTGGGCAAAAAACGTTCCCAGCCACTCGAAAAACACCTCGCCCATCCAGTCCCCAATGGTTCCGAATATGTGCTGAGTATCGGGGTGGTTGGTAAATTTATAGGGAATGGATGTCAGGAATACCTTGCAGATCCATACAACGATGCACCAACTGATTAACGGGACAAGAAATTTTTTGAGAGTACTGTTCATTGTATTTCGACCTAAGCCCGATTTTCGAGAGGAGATTGAATTATGGCACTTTTTTTGACGATTTCCTTGGTTTGGCCCCATTTGCATCACAATCGATCTCATGCTCGCTTGAAAGCAGTCATCACATCCTCGGTAGATTCCAAATCGGTCGAAAGTCGATGCGTCCCGCCCTATGCGACATCCGACAGAATGCAATGATCACGAAAGAGGCCGGTAAATTGTCCGTGTCGTACATACAGTACACTTCAGTGTATGACTGTCGCGAATCCCTACCGGAACGATCCTTCCGGAGCCCTACAGCAAACCGGTCTCCGGCGGCTCGCAACCTATGCGAGCCTGGGCACCGCGTTGACCCTGATCGTCATCAAGCTGATCGCCTTTCTTCTGACCGATTCGGTCAGCCTGCTGGCATCGCTGATCGATTCGACGATCGACGCCTTCTCCTCCCTCATCATCATGGTCGGGGTCTATCACGCCACCCAGCCTCCGGACAAGGAACACCGCTACGGCCACGGAAAATACGAAGCGATCGCCTCGCTGACCCAGGCGATGTTCATTGCCGGATCCGGCGTCTTCCTGGTCTACGAATCCCTGCAGCGCTTTGTCCACCCGCAATCGGTCCATCATCCGATGATCGGCATCGGCGTCATGGTTGCGTCAATCGTCCTGACTCTGGCACTGGTGATATTCCAGCACTACGTGATCCGCAAAACCGATTCGGTGGCGATCGCCTCGGACAGCATCCACTACAAGGGCGACCTGCTCATGAATCTCGCGGTCATCGTCGCCCTCGCCTCGGGATCGTATACCTCATGGCCCTATGTGGACCCGATCATCGCCTTGGCCATCGCCGGCTTCCTGCTTTACGGGGCATGGGGGATCGGGAAACAGTCCATCGACATTCTCGTGGACCGCGAACTGCCCGATGAAGACCGGCAGAAAATCACTGAAATCGTCCTAGAGCATGACAGGGTTCGCGACATACACGACCTGCGCACCCGCAATTCAGGCCTCCACCTCTTCATCGAATTTCACATGGAGGTCGACCATCACATGAACATCCTCGAAGCCCACGACATTACCGAAACGATCGAGGCCAAGCTTCATCGGGCTTTCCCGACCTCGGAGGTGGTCATCCATCCCGAGCCCTACGGCATTCAGGACGATCGGCTGGATGACCGGATCGCGGACAGCGACGAGTGATCCGAAGAGTCTATTGCCGCGCGTCCTTCGTCGTCTTGCCCGGAGCGGTCCCGCAACAGGATCGCATGTCCTTCGCGGTCGTGCCCGAAGCCGTGCCGTCGGCGTATTTGCTGTAGGCCTTGAGGTGATAGGCGTCGTCGTGCGCAGTTTGCCGGGCACTGTCCCGTTCCTTCATCGCCGCATACCATTCGCCCAGCCTTGCGCATGCCGGGGGGATGGCGATATTGCGGTAGGTTTCAAGGACCACCAGACGCTCGAAATGCGGATACAGCGCGAGGTCGACGAGCGACACCTCTTTTCCGAACCAGAACGGCCCTTCCCAGTCCCCAGGAAGCCCTTCGCTTTCGAAAAATTCCAGGTGCCCGATGATTTCGTCAACCAGCGCCTGCTGCCTTGACGATTCCTGTTCGAGCAGGACCCGGTAGAACGCCGGAACGAATTTCACGTTGTCGAAATCGATCCATATCCGGGCTCTCGCCCTGTCGGCGGGCGACTTCGGCAGCAGCGCCGGTTCCGGAAAGGCGTCCTCCAGATATTCATTGATGATGGACGACTCATAAAGCCTCACGTCACCGTGCTGGAGCACGGGAACCTTGCTGTACGGGGAGATTTCCTCGAACCATGCGCGCTTGTTCCCGAGATCGACTTCGACGACCTCGAAGTCGACCGATTTCTCAAGCAGGCACATGTGCGTACGTTGCGCATAGGGACAGACTTCGGATTGGACAAGTCGCAGTTCACTCATGGGACAGGCACCTTTCGATTGTGATTTTCGCATCCGGACCCTCCCGGGCAATCGACACGGCAGGGACTCCGGAAGAATTCCCGCGCCCTGCAGCCGAGACCGGAAGGCTGTTCTTGAATCAGAGTATATAAGGGAAATCGCCGGATGACCAATTGGCGAAAGAGTTTCGGGCCGGAATCTCCAAGCCGCATTTCGTCGGCACGGG
>VYGS01000120.1:55524-56215 GCA_009841725.1 Gammaproteobacteria bacterium | reverse complement strand
CCGGTAGACAGAGGTCGCATGGACCCGGATCAACACCTGGTCATCGCCGAACTCGGGGAGCTCGGCTTCACCGAAGTACATCATCTCCGGTCCGCCGAAGTCCTTGAGCAAAATCGCCTTCATGCGTGTCTTGAAGCTGTTTGTTCCTAGAGCAGCGACGCCAGGGTTTCGCCCATGGCCGCCGGCGAGTCCACAACGGCAATTCCGGCACTTCGGAGCGCCTCCATCTTGTCGGCCGCGCCGCCCTTGCCGCCGGCAATGATCGCCCCGGCATGGCCCATGCGCCGTCCCGGCGGGGCGGTCACGCCTGCAATGAATCCGCAAACCGGTTTTTTCGTTCCGCTCTGGCGGACAAAGTCGGCTGCCTCCTCTTCCGCCGTACCGCCGATCTCTCCGACCATGATGATGGACTCGGTTGTCGGATCGGCCAGGAACAACTCGATGCAGTCGACGAAGCTGGTGCCGTTGACCGGATCCCCGCCGATGCCGATGCAGGTGCTCTGTCCCAACCCTGCGCGGGTGGTCTGCGCAACCGCCTCATAGGCCAAGGTTCCCGACCTCGAGACAATGCCGACACTCCCCTTTGCATGGATGTGCCCCGGCATGATCCCGATCTTGCATTCCCCGGGGGCGATGATGCCGGGACAGTTGGGTCCGATCAGGCGGCTGCTCGAATTTTCCAGGACGCGCT
>VYGS01000120.1:37626-55514 GCA_009841725.1 Gammaproteobacteria bacterium | reverse complement strand
CGCTTCACCCTGACCATGTCGAGTACCGGGATTCCCTCGGTAATGCACACGATAAGCGGAATCTCGGCATCGATCGCCTCCAGTATGGCGTCGGCAGCGAACGGCGGAGGCACGTAAATCATCGAAGCGACCGCGCCGGTCTTCTCGACCGCCTCGCCGACGGTATCGAACACGGGCAAGCCGAGATGCGTCATGCCCCCCTTGCCCGGCGTCACGCCGCCGACCAGCGACGTCCCGTAGGCCAAGGCCTGCTCGCTGTGGAATGTCGCCTGGGAGCCCGTAAACCCCTGACAAATGACTTTCGTGGATCGATTGATCAGTACCGACATGATTCAAGTCTCCCGTTTCACGATCGAGACGGCTTTCTCGGCCGCATCGGCCATGCCGTCAGCCAGCACGAAGGGCAGGCCGGACTCGGAAAGGATGGTCTTGCCCTTCTCGACATTGGTGCCCTCCATTCGAACCACGACCGGCACATGAATCCGGACTTCCCGGGCCGCCGTGAGAATGCCCTCGGCAATCACGTCGCATCGCAGGATACCGCCGAAAATGTTGACCAGGATGGCCTGAACCCCGGGATCGGAAAGAATGATCTTGAATGCAGCGGCAACCCGGTCTGCCGCCGCGCCGCCGCCTACGTCCAGAAAGTTGGCGGGCGAGCCGCCATACAGCTTGATGATATCCATGGTTGCCATGGCGAGACCCGCGCCGTTGACCATGCACCCGATCGATCCGTCAAGCTTGATGTAGCTGAGCCCCTGTGCGACGGCCTCGGCCTCGGCCGGATCCTCCTCGTCCTCGTCCCGGAGTTTATCGATGTCCTTGTGGCGGAACAGCGCATTGCTGTCGAAGTTCATCTTCGCATCCAGGGCGATCAGGGTTCCGTCTCCCGTGATGGCCAGAGGGTTGATCTCGACCAGACTGGCATCGAGTTCGGTAAAGGCCCTGTACACTCCGGCCAGAAATCCTGCGGCCTGTCGGACCTGCCCGCCTTCAAGCTTCAGACCGACGGCTATTTTCCTGGCGTGATAGGGCTGAAATCCGGTCACGGGATCAATGGTGACGCTGATGATCTTCTCGGGCAATTTTTCGGCCACTTCCTCGATGTCCATGCCGCCCTCGGTCGACGCAATGATGGCCACCCGGCTGCTGGCCCGGTCGACCAGCACCCCGAGATACAGCTCCCTGGCGATATCGCAGCCTTCCTCGACGTACAGCCGCCTGACCGTTTGCCCTTCCGGGCCCGTCTGGTGCGTCACGAGCTGCATCCCGAGAATCTCCCCGGCCGCCGCCTCGACCTTTTGCAGGCTGTCCACGACCTTCACGCCGCCGCCCTTTCCGCGCCCCCCGGCATGAATCTGGGCTTTCACAACCCAGACGGGGCCGCCAAGCTCCCTCGCCGCCTCCGCCGCCTCGCCGGTCTCGAACGCGACCCGGCCCTGCGGCACGTTTACGCCAAACCGCTCCAGCAGCGATTTCGCCTGATATTCATGAATATTCATGGCCTACATTGTATCCGCCAACCCGTCAGAGTACGAAAGACTATCATATGCCTTGTGCAAGATACCAAATATCGTTCCGAATCGTTCCATTCCGGCACCGTGGCCCAGGCCCCGATCCCTGTTCTGACGGCAACGCCGCGGCGGCTCCCGGAACCGGCCTGCGATGCCGTTTTCATTCGCCTCCCCCGTCAATTCGCCGATATAATTCTCTGGGCCGGATTCGTTTCGTGCTTCGGCAGGCCGGTGCTGCGTCCGGATTGCCGGGGTTGCTCGGATTCCTGCCTGCAACATCAATCGACAATCGAGAACATCCACCATGACAGACGATCGCATTGCCAGACTCATTCGCGGCTCCCGGGACTTCAGGAAGCGGGAATACACCGACCAGCTCTCCAGAATGCGTGAACTGGCCGAAGGCCAAAGCCCCGAAATCCTGATGATCAGCTGCATGGATTCACGCGTCGAACCGGCGCTCATTTTTGACACCGAGCCCGGCCAGATGTTCACCGTAAGAAACGTTGCCAACCTTGTTCCGCCCTTTCGGTCAGGCCGCCCAACTCTCGACTCGGCCATTGCCGCAGTCGAATTCGCCGTCGTCTCGGTCGGGGTCTCTCACGTAGTGGTCATGGGCCACTCGCGCTGTCGCGGGATTGAGCTCGCCATGGAGGCGGCTTCGGGATATTCCTCCATCGATTCGGAGCCGATCGGCGAATGGCTGGAAACCGCTGCGCCGGTGTGCAGGAGGATTCTCGACGATACGGAAGTGTCGGATCTGGACGATGTCCATGCGGCGGCAAGGCACGCCGGTCAGGAGTCCGTGAACAACTCGATCCGCAACCTTCTCTCCTACCCCTGGATCTCGGACCGGGTCGAATCCGGCGATCTGGAGCTGCACGGCTGGTGGTTCGAGATAGAAACCGGCTACCTGTGGGGAGCGAAACCGGATGGAACATTCATGCCGCTCGACCGCAACCCGGCATCGGGACCGGAATAGGCGAAACGATGGCCTGTCGATCCCCCTGTCTGATTCGCGGCACGGATTCCGCGTGAGGTCGTCCGGCTCCGGTTTCCGAGAATTTCATGACACGCCACAGACGGAAATCCCGGTCCGGAAACCGGCACGACGGTTCACAGCAGCCTCCTGTGCAGGCCGGGTGGCCGGGCGGCAGATACCGGCCGCTGGCCGAAACCGACATGCCGGCCCTGCACGAAGGGGTTGTCCACATTCTCTCCAAGATCGGCCTGTCCGATGCCAGCCGCCCGGCTGCGGACGTCATCGTCGACCATGGCGGGCAGCAGACCGGTGACGGCAGGGTGGTCTTCCCGCCTTCCCTGGTGGAAGACGCCATCGCGGGCTTCCAACGCGGATTCACGCTGCATGGACAGCTCGCGGGACATGAATTGCTGCTTTCCGACAAAAACGTCTACATGGGATCCGGCGGCGCGTCTCCCAACGTGGTCGACCTTGAAAGCGGCCGTTACCGTGCGGCGACTCTCGCGGACCTCCACGATGCGGCACGTCTGGTCGATGCCCTCGACAATGTTCATTTTTTCAGCCGCCCCGTGACCGCGCGGGATCTGCCGGACGAATACCAGATCGACATCAATACCGCTTTCGCCTGTCTGGCGGGCACCTCCAAGCATGTCTGCGTCAGCGCATTCAACGGAAAAAATGCGAAGCAGATCATCCGGCTCTGTCACGCCGTCGCCGGATCCGCGAGAAAGTTCCGTGAAGAACCGTTTCTTTCATTCAACATCAATCACGTCACGCCGCCGCTTCGATTTGCGGACGATGCCATGGATGTCATTGCATCGGCTGTCATGCGGGATGTACCTGTGCATGCGAACGTATTCGGGCAGATCGGTGCTTCGTCCCCGGTCCACCTGGCCGGCTCTCTCGTGCAATCCATGGCGGAATCGCTGGCCGGCGGAATCTACGCATGGATGCTGAACCCGAAAGCAAAAGTTATCTTCGGCCCCAAACCCATGATCACCGACCTGCGCACGGGCGGCCTGAGCGGTGGAGGGGGAGAACAGGCCATTGCCATGGCCGCCGCAGCGCAATTTTGCCAGTATTACGGCCTGCCCAACGTGTCCATTGCGGGGGCTTCGGACAGCAAGCTTGCCGATGCGCAAAGCGGTTACGAGAAATGCCTGACAATCACTCTGGCCGCGCAGGCGGGCAGCAATCTCATCACCCAGGCGGCCGGCACCCTGGCAAGCTTGATGGCCACCGCGTTTGACAGCTACGTCATTGACAACGACATGCTGGGAAGCATCATGAGCTCACTCAGGCCGCTTGAGGTCTGCGATGACTCTCTGGGCCTCGAGAGCATCGACGATGTCGTGCACGGACCGGGGCACTTTCTCGGCGAGAAGCCGACTTATGAAAACATGAAAACCGCGTTCTACTATCCGGATCTGGCCGATCGCCGGCCCCATGGCGAATGGGCGGCTGACGGGAGTTCCGACATTCGGGACAGGGCCCGCATCAGGGCCAGAGAACTTCTGGCCGAACACCGGCCCCGGCATCTCGACGAATCATTGCAGCAGGATCTCGCCAAACGGTTTGGAATCCGGATTGTGTCATGCATCCATGCCCCCGCCTGAACGCTGCCGGCACGGCTCTCCCCGCACCGACATCCTGCCCGTTTGGATGGTTCGGCTTGTCATCCCTGTGATAAAATGGATTGTTGGACTGCAGGATACTGCCGGTAAATGAAGTGGAGCCCGGGCCAATTCAGGATCGTTATGGTTGCCACGTACACACTGGCATGCATCGCAGCCCGGACACGGCCCTGGAAGTATTTCCAGTTGAATGCGCCGTGGTTCAATCTGGAGAAAGGAATCTTCTCCAAGCTCGACCTGAATGTCCTGTTCCCCGCGCAATGGAGACTTGAACTGGACCTTCTGGATGCCGAATTTCGCCCGGCTCGGTATCCCGTATGGCTGAAACCGGAATGGGGTGAAAATGCGAACGGCGTGTTCTGTGTCGGCAACGAGACCGAGTACCAACAGATCAAGGACCGGATTGTCGAATCCGGAAGAAGCTATGTTGTACAGCAGGCCGCAACCGGCAAGCGGGAATTCGAGCTGTTCACAATCCAGGACTGTCCCGATTCAGAAAGCTATGCGGTGTTCAGCATAACCGAGGTGACAAACGGGACACATCGATATCCGGTCAACGGCATCTACAATCCGGAAACCTCCTATCACGACATTTCCGATCGGCTGCAGCCAGACCAGAAGACGCAAATCCTGGAATGGATTGTGAAAATCGGGCGGTTCCCCATTTCCAGACTGTGTGTCCGGGCGGATTCCATCGAAGACGTGGTCTCGGGGAATTTCCAGATCATCGAAATCAACCTGTATACGCCGATGCCGATTCATCTTCTGGACTCCCGATACTCGAACCGGGACTGCTGGTCCATGATCCGCCACCACATGCTGGCCCTGGCAAGGGCGACCCGGAACCGCGACCGGAGCCGCCAAGAAAAGCCCGTATATACCCGCATGCTGCGTCACCGGATCAACAGCATGCTGGCCGGAGCGCCCCGATAACCCATGCGAAAGCTCAAGGCCATGGTCTATGCCTGGATCAGCGACAGGTACATGCACGACTGCAGCAGCTACAACACGCTCGCGGTACGCAAGAGTTGCCGTTCCAAGGCCCAGGGACGGGAAAAGTTTGGGCGTCATGGTTTCCCGCATGCGCCCGGGATGGTGTTCGTCTGGCCATGGCAGGCCCATCGCTTTGCCCGGAAACACGGGTTCCCGCTTGTCGTCAAGCCCAACGTCAGCGGCTACTCCCGCGGGAGTTACTTCCCGATTCGTTCGATGGGCGAACTGTACCGCGCGATCTTCTGGGCCAAGATCTGGTGGCCAACCACGGTAATCGAGAAGTATCTGCTCGGCGCAAACTACCGGGTCCTGGCAGACCGGGACCGCCTCATTTCCGTCATACGGCGGTACCCGCCTTTCGTGACCGGAGACGGCCGCAGCGCCATCGACGAGTTGATTGACGAGGAAAATCGCGTCCGGGCCGAGATGCAGCTGCACCCGACAATCTTTCCCATTGGCAAATCCAAAAAGGTGGCGAAACATCTTCGCAAGCAAGGCCTTTGCTGGGCTTCGGTTCCACAGAACGGCCGCCAAGTGGAATTGTTTCACCGGGTCGCCCTCTCGACGGGGGGCGTGGTCGAGACCATCGACCGCTCACAAATCCCGGAGATCAACCGGCTATTTTTCACCGAGGTGGTCCGGAGTTTCGATGCGAACGTTTTTGGCGTCGATGTCATCTTCGAGCGCG
The DNA here is from genome assembly GCA_009841725.1 of Gammaproteobacteria bacterium. Lineage (GTDB taxonomy): Bacteria > Pseudomonadota > Gammaproteobacteria > Arenicellales > Poriferihabitantaceae > Poriferihabitans. Next base: position 49,703 of record VYGS01000120.1, on the reverse strand, counting down.
GAATCGAGCACCCCTACACCGAACAGGACTGCATCCTGATCGAGGTCAACTCCAGACCCTATATCAAGATGCACCACTATCCCCGGTACGGCAAAAAGGAGGATTTCAGCGAGGCCCTGGCCCGCCTTGATGCGCTCGACATCCCGGATCGGGATATATTCTGAATCGCCAGGCCCGAAGAGGTTCGGTTGATGCCATCGATTCGGAAGAAGCCCACCAAAGCGGGCCATTAGGGAGTCCGGTTTATCATGCCTGCAAGGCCCATCCGTCCAGAGATCGTCGTCGCGCTGGCGGCGGCATCGTGGGGCCTGTTCTGGATACCCATTCGCGTACTGGAAAGCCATGGGCTGGAACCGGCACTGGTCACGATCAGCCAGTTTATCGCCCCCGTTGTCTTCCTGGCCCCCTTCGGGCTGATCCGGATGGCCCGCGGGAAGTCGATCGGTCTTGAACAGTACGATTCCGGCCTGCTGATCGGCGCAGCATTCGCGCTGTATTGCGAAAGCCTGCTGCTGACCGACGTGGTCCGGTCCCTGATCCTGTTCTATGTCATGCCCGCCTGGGCAACCCTGATCGAGCTTTGCGTCCTGAAACGGCGATTCACCCTGTGGCGCGGCCTCGCGCTTGTTCTCAGTCTGGGGGGCATGGTCGCCATCCTGAACATCGATGCGTCCTTCCGGCTTTCATTCAATCTCGGCGATGCCATGGCGCTTGTCTCGGGCCTGTGCTTCGCCTTCGGCGCGACCCGTGTCCGCCAGTCTCCCGAAATCGACGTTTTTGCGCAGGTCTTCGCGTTTTTCTTCTACGGCGCGATAGTATCGGTCCTGTTGTTGCTGATCCCGGTCACCGCGCCGAGCGGCATGCCCGGAGCCGATCTTGTCTGGCGGCTGCTCCCTTGGGTGGTGCTGATGACCGTCGTCTATCTCATCCCGATCATGTGGAGCCTGTATTGGGGCTCGCGGCTGGTGGATCCGGGACGACTCGGAATCCTGCTCCAACTCGAGGTCATCGTGGGCATCGGCAGTGCCGCCCTTCTGACCGGCGAACCTTTCGGAATTCGTGAGGCGGTCGGAACGGCACTCGTCATCAGCGCGGGCCTGATCGAGGTCATCTCCAACAATCCGACAGCCCGGGACTGATCCGGTCTGCCGGATTCCCTTGCGGATGCGGCATCCCGAAGGTGTTGATTTTTCCCGAAGAGCCCATGATTTTTTTGTGGACCGGAGAGAATCATTCGGGCCACGCACGTCTTGTTGAAAGACCGTCGGCAGCCGCCGCCGGACAGTGTGCCGCCATGGCGATATGATATACTGAAATGCCCTTCCCCGCCGTCTTTCCCAGCTCTCCTTAATTTGCCTGTCACCGCATGTCGCCACTCATTGAAATCGAGAATCTGTCCAAGATCTACGACAACGGGCATGTGGCGCTCGATCGGGTGAGCCTGGATATCAAGGAGGGCGAACTGATCGCCCTGCTCGGACCCAACGGTGCCGGAAAAACCACGCTGATCAGCATTATCTGCGGCCTGGTGCGCCCCAGCTCGGGACACGTCACGGTCGCCGGGCACGACATCATCGAGGACTACCTGCATACCCGCAAGCTGATCGGCCTCGTGCCCCAGGAACTGCCGATCGAGCCTTTTGAATCGGTGATCAAGTCGGTCAGTTTCAGCCGCGGGCTGTTTGGCAAGCCGGCTGATCCGGACTATATCGAAAAACTGCTCGCCGATCTCAGCCTGTCCGACAAGAAGCTGTCACAGATCAAGTCGTTGTCAGGCGGCATGAAGCGCCGCCTTCTGATCGCCAAGGCGCTGTCCCATGAACCGCGAATTCTGTTCCTCGACGAGCCGACGGCGGGTGTGGACGTCAACCTGCGCATGGAAATGTGGGATTTGATTCACCAACTCAAGGAAAGCGGTGTAACCGTCATCCTGACGACCCATTACATCGAGGAAGCGGAAGAGATGGCCGACCGGGTGGCGGTGATCAACAACGGGACCATCATCGTGGTTGAAAGAAAGGCCGACCTGATGCGGAAGATGGGCAAGAAGCAGATGTATCTCGAACTCCAGAGCCCGATAGCCACGATTCCGGAACAACTGAGACCTTACGATCTTCGCATCCAGGATAACGGCCAGGTGCTGCTGTACAACTACGAAACACGAAAAGAGCGAACCGGCATCACCTCCCTTCTGAAAGACCTCTCGACAGTAGGAATCGGATTCAAGGACCTGAGAACCGAACAGAGCTCCCTGGAAGACATATTCATCGATCTGGTGGAGGAGCGCATCGATGTCCTGGAGCGGGCGGAACGCAGCATGGCCCTTGATCTATCGGAGAGCTGATCGAATGAATCTGAATGGCGTGAAAGCGATTTATGTCCACGAGATGGATCGCGCACGACGGACGATATTCCAGAGTCTGGTTTCTCCCGTTATTTCCACCTCCCTCTATTTTGTCGTGTTCGGATCGGCAATCGGGTCCAGGATCACGGAAATCGACGGGGTGTCGTATGGCTCATTCATCGTTCCGGGGCTGATCATGCTCACGATGATGACGCAGAGCGTCACCTATGCCTCGTTCGGCATATTCTTTCCCCGGTTCACGGGCACCATCTATGAAGTTCTCTCGGCGCCGATATCCCATATCGAAATCGTCATCGGGTATGTTGGCGCAGCCGTGACCAAGTCCCTGATCGTCGGGCTGGTGATACTCTCGACCGCGGGGCTGTTCGTGCCCATACAGATCGCTCACGTGGAATGGATGGTGCTGTTCCTGCTTCTGACCTCCATCACCTTCAGCCTGTTCGGCTTCCTGATCGGTATCTGGGCCGACACCTTCGAGCGATTGCAGATCATCCCGTTGCTGGTGGTCACCCCGCTGGTGTTTCTCGGGGGCAGTTTCTACTCGGTCGACATGCTTCCGGAACTGTGGCAGAAAATCACCTATTTCAACCCGGTGCTCTATCTCGTCAGCGGCTTCAGGTGGAGTTTCTATGAGATTTCCGATGTGAGCGTGATGATCAGTCTCGCGATGATCGCGATCTTCCTCTTGATCTGTATCACGCTGACATGGTGGATATTCAAGACCGGCTACAAGCTGAAGGAGTGATCGGCCCGGACCGATTCATCTTGAAAAGCGCCAGGCGAACAGGTTGCCGCACAGCGCGAACGGGATAAAACCGGCGAAGATCCAGAAGGCGACAGTCTGCAGGCCGTCCCCGGAGAGATCGGCTTTGATTCCCAGACCGTTTGCGATCAGGCCGCACAGGGCCGCTCCCAGAGCAAAGCCCATCTGCTGGGTTATCGGTATCAATGAGGACGTCCGGTCTTTCTCGTCCGGCGGAACCGCCGCCTGAATGCGCTTGATGATGAAGCCCCACATCATCCCGAATCCTCCGGTTGAAACGATCGCCGCGAGCACGATAAGCCAGATCGGACCGCGCGAGAACGCCATGGCACAGGCCACCAGCCCGACCACAACGAGCGCGCTCCCGCATCGGATCAGGAGGGGCTCACGACCCGGCGCAGTGCCTGAAAACAGCATCGCCATGATGCCCCACGACAGCGATTCGAGCATGATCACCAATCCTGCGGTGAACGGTGTCATGCCGTGCAGCTCGATCAGTATGAGCGGACCGTATGACGCCAATGACATAATGCTCAGGCACAACAGGAAGGTTGTCGAAATGCCGCTGCCGATGCGGTGTCGAAAATCGGCCATGGACCGGGGGAACATGCGGTCATCGACCGAGCGGACATCCCGGAAAACGAACAGCACGAGGCACAGGCATCCTCCGGCAACCAGCATCGGTGAATTCAGCGGATGGAATTCGAAACCCGCCGCCGATACCGTCAGGATCGTTGCGGCCAGCAGGCCAAGACGTCTCGCCGGCAGTCTTGATTTGGGCTTCTCCCTCTCCGATGACGACGGCCGAACCAGGATACGGATGATTACGGCCAGCAACACGGCCTGGAGGGCGAAGGCCCAGAAGGCATATCGCCATACCCCCCAGGTCGAGAAGGCTCCTCCGATCATGGGGCTCGCGAATGTAGCCAGCATCCAGACCGCCGAAATTATCGCGACCACTTTCGGGACCTGATGCGACGGAAAAAAACGGTTCTGGGCAATGAAAACCGTGCCCACGAGGCATCCGCCTCCAAGGCCCTGGAGCGTTCTGCCGAGAAGCACGATGGGCATGCTGGATGCCGTTGCACAAACGATGCATCCTGCAAGATAGACCAGCGCGGCCCGTATCATCGTGTCGCGCAATCCATGCCGGACCACCAGCAGGCTGGATGCGGCACCGGCGAGGATCGAGCCCATCAGGTACAGGGCGAAAGTCCAGCTGATCAGGTTCAATCCGCCCAGCTCCCGGACAGCGCTTGGCATTGTGGTCGCAGCGAGCAAGGTGTTTGTGGCATGAAGCCAGATCGCCAGACACAGTGTGGCGATAATCGGAAGACGTTGCCGGGAAAGGATGTCCGGCCACTGCGCTTCCGATTGCGGGGTTTGCAAGCCGCTCATGCTGGTGATCAGGAGAAGTTGGTCGAAACTATATCGCAAATCCTGACGTGGGATAGTCGGAATCCGGCCCGGCCGCGACGACGATTCGGCGGAATATTCGCTCCAGATGCTAGAATCCCGATGTGACTACGCTTCTGGACAAACACAACCCGTTGGAACACGTCCACAGGCCGCTGGCTGACCGGATGCGCCCCTCGGCAATCGACGAGGTGATCGGCCAGCAACACGTCCTTGCACCCGACAAGCCGCTCTATCAGGCAATCCGCAGCGGGAACATCCACTCACTGGTATTCTGGGGTCCGCCGGGAACGGGAAAGACCACATTGGCGAGGCTGATCGCCAACTATGCGCAGGCGGAATTCGTGGCACTTTCTGCGGTATTGAGCGGCGTCCGGGAGATCCGGAAAGTCGTGCAGACGGCCCGTGCATTTCAGGGCTCCGACCAGCGGAAAACCGTGCTCTTCGTCGACGAGGTCCATCGCTTCAACAAGTCCCAGCAAGACGCGTTCCTGCCGCATATCGAGAACGGAACGATCACCTTGATCGGCGCCACGACCGAAAACCCGTCTTTCGAGTTGAACAACGCATTGCTCTCCCGACTGCGTGTCTACATTCTCAAGACCCTGACCGAAACAGAGATCGCCCTGCTCGTTGCCCGGGCGCTCCGGGATCATGAATCGGGCCTTGGCCGGCTTGGCCTGCACATGTCCGAAGACGCGATCTCGACACTTGCGGCCATATCCGATGGCGACGCGCGTACGGCATTGAACCTGCTTGAGATCGCCTCCGACCTGGCCACCGACGGGAAGATCACGACTGACCTGATCACCGAGATCATGGCAGGCGGTTCGGCCCAGCGATTCGACAAGCGCGGCGATCTGTTCCACGACCAGATCTCGGCCCTGCACAAGTCGGTTCGCGGTTCCGACCCGGACGCCGCACTCTACTGGCTGTGCCGGATGCTCGCCGGCGGATGCGATCCGATCTACATTGCCAGGCGGGTCGTCCGAATGGCCTCCGAAGACATCGGCAACGCCGACCCCCGGGCACTGCGGCTGGCACTGGATGCCTGGGATGTCCAGACACGGCTGGGCGAACCGGAAGGTCCCCTTGCGATTGCCCAGGCAGTCGTCTACCTCTCGGTCGCCGCAAAAAGCAATGCGGTCTATGTCGCGTTCCAGCAAGCGATGAAGTCGGCCTCTGAATCCGCCTCGCTGGAGGTTCCGGTGCATTTGCGAAATGCGCCAACAAGGCTGATGAAGTCACTCGACTACGGCAAAAACTATCGCTATGCCCACGACGAGCCCGAAGGGTATGCGGCAGGCGAGAACTACTTCCCCGAAGGCATGACCGCCCGGACATACTACGAGCCGGTCGACCGGGGCCTTGAAATCAGGATTCGGGAAAAACTCGCCGCCCTGAAACGACTGGACGATGAAACCGGGGGCAAGAAGTCCTGACATGCAGGCCAGCGAAGTCGGGCGCGGACGGGACGGTTCCGTTTCAGGTGAAGCCGGCCCTGCACCGGGCCCCGCCATCATGACAGGGACACGTCGGTGACCGGCGCAGCCGAGTTCCACGGGCAGGGGCTTTTGCTGACCCGAAGCAGCCATGATGCCGAGAACACCACCGTTCTGGAATTCTGGGTGGCAAGCGACCGGGGGCCGGTGCTGCTCAAGGTGACCGGCGAGCGGCCCGTGTTTTTCATCGAAGAGAGGAAGGCCGAGCCCGCAATGGAAGCGCTGTCTGCCCGTCGAAACGCGGCGCAGATAAAGCCGCTGGACCTCAAGACGTTCGGACAGCAGCCTGTAACCGGAGTCTATTCGCCAGGCATCCGGGCCGGCTATCAGGCGAGAGATATTCTGGACAGTTCGGGAATCACCGTCTACGAAGGCGACATTCGTCTGCATGAACGGTACCTGACCGAGCGATTCGTCGGCGCCGGAGTCGAATTTCACGGCCATCCGGTCCGGCATGACCGCTATCTGGAAATCCGCAATGCCCGGATCAAGCCTGCCGAATGCCGTCTCGCCCTGCGGTCGCTCTCGCTGGATATCGAATGCGACCGGGATTTCTCCCTCTTCAGTGTCGGGCTGGCCGGAGACGGGGTGGAAGAGATCCTGATCATCGGTGAGCCAGTCACGGGTCCTCCGCAAGCCTTGTGGTGCCGCGATGAGGCGGATCTCATATCGCGTCTGGAAAGGCGGCTTCAGGAGCTGGATCCGGATGTCATCCTGGGCTGGAATCTGGTCAACTTCGACCTTCGCATCCTGCTTGAGCGTGCAAGATTGCATCGGCTTCCGTTCCGGATCGGGCGGGACGGCACCACACCGGTGTGGCGAAGCCGGAAAGAGGATGTGCACAGGGGGTTCATATACATCCCCGGGCGGCTCGCCATTGACGGTATCGATGCACTGAAAACAGCCACTTACCGATTTGCGAGCTTCTCGCTTGAGCACGTCGCCCGCCAGTTGCTTGGACGCGGCAAGAGACTGGAAGGCGACAAGGGCGATCGCGTCGAGGAAATCCGCAGAAGATTCCTTGAAGCCAAGATCGCCCTGATGGAATACAACCTGGAGGACTGCCGCCTGGTCCAGGACATCTTCTCGCACACCCGCCTCATGGACTTTCTGGTGTTGCGAAGCCAGCTCACGGGACTCGAAATCGACCGTGTCGGCGGTTCTGTCGCGGCATTTTGCAATCTCTACATGCCAAAGCTCCACCGTTGCGGCTACGTCGCGCCGAATCTTGCCGAAAACACGGCGCAGGCGAGTCCTGGCGGTTACGTCATGGACTCGAAACCCGGACTGTACCGGAATATCCTGGTGCTCGATTTCAAGAGTTTCTATCCCTCCATCATCCTGACATTCAAGGTCGACCCCATGGGCATGGTCGAGGGCCTGGCCAATCCCCATGACGGAATCGAAGGCTATCTCGGGGCGATATTCGACAGGGAGAAGCATCTTCTGCCGGGAATCATCGAAACCCTCTGGAAGGAAAGAGACCGGGCCAGGCTCCAGAACGACGATCCGAGATCCCATGCCCTGAAGATTCTGATGAATTCGTTTTACGGGGTACTCGGCACCTCCGGATGCCGTTTCAACGACGAGCGCCTGGTCAGTTCCATCACGTTGCGGGGGCACCACATCATGAAGACCACCGGCAGGTGGATCGAGGAGATGGGCCATCCGGTGATTTACATGGACACCGACTCGACTTTCGTGTGGATCGGCGACGATGCGACCCCTGCGGATGCCCGCACGGCCGGGGAAGGCATCGCACGGGCGATCAACCGACGGTGGCACGAAGAAATCCGGCAGGTGCATTCCCTCGCATGCCGCCTCGAATTCGAGTTCGAGGCCAGCTACCGCCGTTTTCTGATGCCCACGATACGGGGTGCCGATGTGGGCAGCAAGAAACGCTATGCGGGACTGATCGAAACGGAAGACGGGGCGGAACTGGTGTTCAAGGGACTGGAAAATGTCCGGGCGGACTGGACCCCGCTGGCCCGTGAATTCCAGTACGAGCTCTATCGGCTGGTCTTTACCGACCGGGATCCGTCCGAATACGTCCGGCGCACCGTGACGGAGACGCTCTCGGGACAGCATGACACCAAGCTGGCCTACTGCAAACAGTTGAGAAGGCCTCTGGACACGTATGTCAGGAGCCAGCCGCCGCATGTGCGCGCCGCACGGATTGCCGACGAGGAGAACGCCCGCCTCAACAGGCGCCTGCAATACCAGAGCGGGGGACGGATCGAATACGTGATGACAACCAACGGTCCCGAACCGATAGAATGCCGATCAAGCTCCATCGATCATCGGCATTATGTCGACAAGCAACTCAAGCCGGTTGCAGAGGGCATCCTGCCATTCGTCGGGCTTGACTTCGAGGCCCTGACCAGCCTTCAGGACAGTATATTGTGAACCCGCTTGCCGACAACAGGCCCGATCCCGCATGACATCCCGAAAAGAGAAGCGGCGCATGGCCCGGCCATCTTTCGCGGTTCTCAGGGCCGCCAACTCGCTGATACTCATGACCATCGCCCTCTCCGGCATGTACGTATCCATCATGGTGCTCGATCCCGTATCCAGGGAATTCCTTGTCGGCAGGGGGGATGCCGCCCTGCCGTACACCTTCTACATGCTCGGATTCGGCATCGGCAATGTCGCACTCGGCAGGATCATGGACCGGTACGGCCTGTTTCCGCTCAGCCTCGTGGCAGCCGTCTGTCTTCCCCTGGGACTGTATCTCGCCTCGAGCAGCCAGTCCCTCTGGACCTTCAGCCTCGTTCTTCTGGTGTTATGCGGGCTGCTTGGAGGCGGGTTTGCCTTCGGCCCCCTGGTCGCGGACATTTCACAATGGTTTGAAGGGCGCAGGGGGCTGGCGGTCGGCCTCGTGATTTCCGGCAGCTACGTGGCGGGCGCAATCTGGCCGCCGCTGTTGCAGGGCTGGATCGACACTCTGGGATGGAGGGAGTCCCTGGTACAGCTCTCCTTCCTGTGTGCGCTGTCCATGCCCGTTCTGTCACTGGTCTATCTTCGAAAGCCGGATCTGGACTCGGCGGAAGTTGACGCCGAGACCGCAACAAGATGGAGTCGGCCGCTCGGTTTGCGACAATGGCACTTGCAGTGCCTCATGTGCTGTGCCGGAATCGGTTGCTGTGTCGCCATGGCCATGCCACAGATACATATCGTTCCCCATGCCATCGATCTCGGTTTCACCGCTCAGGACGGCGCGATCATGCTGGCCCTGATGCTGGGGTGCGGCGTCGTCAGCCGGGTGGCCTCGGGACTGCTTTCCGATCGAATCGGCGGCACCCGCACCCTGGCACTGGGATCGCTTCTGCAAATGACGGTGCTCGCAGCGTTTCTCTTCGTGGACGGGCTTACGGGACTGTACCTGGTCTCGATCGCCTTCGGGCTGTCGCAAGGCGGTATCGTCCCGTCCTATGCGATCGTGATCCGCCGTTTCTTCCGGCCCTCCGAGGCCGGCTCACGCATTGGACTGGTCTACGTGTCGACCATCCTGGGAATGGCTCTCGGTGGCTGGATGGCCGGGGTCTTGTATGACCTGACCGGCTCCTACAGGGTTTCGTTCATCAACGCCATTGCATTCAACATGCTGAACCTGCTGATCGTCGGATTCATGCTCCGACGCGACGACAGTCCGGCCTTTGCACGATGAGAAAGGCTGCCCGCCTCGTCCCGGGACGGCAGTCTGCCGAAAATCCGCCACGCCCGCGCCTTGCCGCCATCATGAAACGGCTGAACTCTTTCGGGCCAGCACGAAGCTGAATCGGTTGTCGGAAACCGTTCCCGTCGTCCGATCCGTGTCGGATGCCCGGATGTCAAGACCGGAAAAAATCTCGTTCAACTCTCCGGGCTCGACCGTGTACGCCGGATTGAATCGGGGGTTGGTCTCGAGAAACCGCGTGTTGAATGTCTTGTAGAACAGCCAGCCGCCTGGCCGGATCCATGTCGGCAGCACGGGAAGCAGCGGGCGGTTGAGATACCGGACCACCACCAGAAGATCGAAAAGGCCCGTCCCGAATCGATAGGACTCGAGATCGCAGGCCATGCAATAGACGGGGAGGCCGGTGTCCCGGGAAATCCCGGCACAGCCGACAAGGGCGCTGACCGCACCGTCACAGGCGATGACCCGGTAGCCGAGCGTAGCGAGATACAGGGCATTTCGGCCGCGTCCCGCGGCCACGTCGAGGGCCAGGCCACGGTTGTCCAGCCGGTCAGACAGGGCAACCAGCTCGGGCTCGCCTTCCGGTGCGACCCGCGCCGTTCCGGCATTCTCGTACTTGCGGTTCCACCTGGCGATATCCGGATTGACCGGGGTGGGTTCGGTGTTCCGCTTCATGGGCCGGTCTCGACTGGCGGGTTTCGGCTCGTCATGGAGCCGGAATCGGGGTGTCAGATATTCTGGGCGAAGGGTTGGACCACGACCCGATCCCCGACACGGGCTCCGTCTGAATCATCCGGCAGGATAATGAAGCAGTTTGCCCTGCCCATGGAACTCAGGATGCCGGACCCCTGTTCTCCGGTCGATCGCACCACGGTTTCACCGGAGTCGTCGACGAACATGATGCCGCGCTGATACTCCATCCGGCCCGGCCTTTTTCGCAAGACGGAAAGGGTGCGAAGCACAAGTTGGGTCTGGAACGATCCGGATTCCCCGGACAGCTTCAGGATCGCCGGCTTGACGAAAATCTGGAAGGTGACCATCACGGATACCGGGTTTCCCGGCAATCCGAAAAACAGCGATCGGCCGAGCTTGCCGAAGGAAAGCGGCCGTCCGGGCTTGACCGCCACTTTCCAGAACCCCACCTGTCCGAGCCGATTGAGAATTTCCCGTATGTAGTCCGCATCCCCCACGGAAGCGCCCGCGGTCGAAATCACCAGATCGGCCTGTCCGGCGGCTTCCTCGATCACCCGGGAGATCTCGTCCGGGTCATCCCTGACGACCCCCAGATCGATGCGCTCCACGCCCAGATCGTCGAGCATTGCAAACAGCGTATAGCGATTGGAGTCATACACTTCTCCAAGCTCCAGGGGCGTGCCGACCGAACGCAACTCGTCACCGTTTGAAAAATAGGCGACTCTGGGCCTTCGCACAACACTCAGTTCAGCCAGGCCCAGTGAAGCAAGGAGGCCCAGCTGGGACGCCCCGATCCGGGTTCCCCGGGTGACGACCACGTCTTCGGAGCGGATATCCTCGCCGGCATACCTGACGTTGGAGCCGCGCTTTTCACCGGCGCCGATCGAAACGCCCCCGCGGTCTTGTCGAACCCGCTCCTGCATGACAACAGTATCGGCACCATCGGGCATGACCGCACCGGTCATGACCCGCACACACTGCCCCGAATCCACCGAGCCCCGGTATGGCGCACCGGCAAGCGCGGTTCCCACGACCCGGTAGTTCCGCTCCTCGCAGTCGGGCAGATCGTCTCCACGAAGGGCGTAGCCATCCATTGCAGAATTGGTGTGATTCGGCACATCCGCCGGACTGACGACATCATCGGCCACGACACGCCTCAAGGCAGACATCAACGGAACGCCTTCGCTCTCCCGAATCGGCTCCACCGCCCCCATGATCCGCTCCATGGCCTGGGCCACCGTGATCGAAGCCGTATCGACATCGCAGGAAAAGGGTTCGGGCCGGTCATCCATGGCGGCTATCTGTCGGGCTTGTCCCGATTCCATTCCCCGGATTTCCCGCCCGCCTTGTGCAGCAGCCGAATTCCGGTCATTTCCATCCCGCGGTCTGACGACTTGCACATGTCATACACGGTGAGCAGGGCGACCTGAACCGCTGCCAAGGCCTCCATTTCCACGCCTGTGCGCTCTGTCGTCCGGGCTGTCGCCCGGCAGACCACCGATTGCTCCTCCTGCTCAAGATCAAGCGCAATCTCCACATTCGTCAACATCAGGGGGTGACACAGGGGAATCAGCTCCGAGGTCTTCTTGGCCGCCATGATGCCGGCAACCCGGGCCACCGCCAGCACATCGCCCTTCCTGCTTCCAGCAGTGCGGATCAACT
>VYGS01000120.1:0-37616 GCA_009841725.1 Gammaproteobacteria bacterium | reverse complement strand
ATCGTGATCCTCCCTTCGGCCACCGCGATCCGTTCCGTCACCTCCTTGCTCCCGACATCAACCATGCGGGCCTCGCCATCCCGGTTCAGGTGGGTCAGGTTCGTATGGGGCATCTTACCGGTTCGTCGCGCATGAGGGAAATGTATTGTCGCGGGGATTCGGTCCAAAGGCAACCCTTGTGGTGCCGGCCCAGCCATTCCCGCTGATACGTGTCACTTGACTGTAGCCGCCAGCGGGACAAGACGTGACCGGCGAATTGCGCTATCGCGGGTAAGCAGAGGGATATCGTGTGATGATCCTGTCCGCCGGACGCAGTGCGCGATCAACGGCAAAGATCAGGATATGGGTATCAAGATTCAGCATCAGCATTCGAGTCAATATCCGTTGACAGGACGTTGCCCTCGATTTTCACCTTGTGGCGCAGACTGCCAATAAGTTCACTGTGCTGGTAGTCGAAAGGGAGCAGTCGAGCCACGGGCTTGCCGCGCCTGGTGATAACAAGGCCGTCCTCGTCGAGGCTGTCAAGCAACGCCAGGCACTGCTCCTTGAACTTTGCCGCACCGATCGTCTTCATTTCCCTTCTCATGAATCATGTGGATATATTATATGACTGGACATGGCAGCGGCGGTGACCGGCCAAGTCCGAATATGGAAACCGCTCTTGGGACGAATCGAAACCTCATTGTGAAAGCAGATGGATTCACCGGTCTGATTCGCATGCCTTCTCCTGCAATCCCGGACAACACCGTTCTGGCAGCGTTCCAGGCCTTCCGGCAATCGGAAGACAGACAAGGCCTCAAAACCGATCCGGCACCAGTTCTCCGTGAGCAAAAACCATCTGAACCACGCCGGAAACGATATCCGACAGCATGAGATCGGACTGTTTGAACAGTCTCGGAATAGTCCTGACTGGAACCCTCGAATCCGCACAATTTCTTGCAGAACAGGAGAAACTGGCCTATAGTGGACAGGTCAATCTGGCTGGCGAGATGCATGATCCGACCAACCCGAAACGGTATCAGGTACCCGGCTCTCAAGAATCCGGTGGAGGGCCAACCTTGGTGCCCCGGGTGACTCCCGGCGGCTTTCATCGCCCGTTGTCCGGAAACCCGGACAAACCTCATTGACGGGGCAACCCGATCCCCGTAAATCCTGCCCGTGCATGACAATTCCATACTGCTCTCGGTTTTTCTGATTTTCGGCGGAGCGGCACTGTTCGCGACGGTTGCACTGTATCTCCGTCAGGCGATGATCGTCGCCTATCTGGTGGTGGGGGCCCTTCTCGGCCCCCACGGCTTCGGCATTGTCGCGGACCCGGAACTGGTCCGGGACATCTCGAATATCGGGATCATGTTCCTGCTGTTCCTACTCGGGCTCAATCTGTCGCCCCAGAAACTCCTCAAGCTGTTTCAGGAAACCACCGTGGTCACGCTGGTCTGCACCGTCCTGTTCGGGACTCTCGCCGGAGGTATCGGCCTGCTGTTCGGCTCTGACATGCCGGATGCGCTGGTCATCGGAATCTGCGCCTCCTTTTCAAGCACGATAATCGGCCTGAAGCTGCTGCCGACAACGGTCCTGCACCATCGCCGCTCCGGCGAGATCATCATCAGCATCCTGCTGCTTCAGGATCTGATCGCCATTGCCGCCATGCTCGCGATGAACGGATTCGGACGGGGGGACCTCCCCATGTTCGAAATGATCAGGCTGATCGTCGCATTGCCGGCCCTCGGCCTGGTTGCCTGGTTCGCCTACCGCTTCGTTGTCTTCAAGCTGCTGATCAAGTTTGACCGGATACAGGAATACCTGTTCCTGCTGACGATTGCCTGGTGCCTGGGCCTCGCCCAACTGGCCGAAAGCATGGGGCTTTCCTACGAAATCGGGGCATTCGCAGCGGGCGTGATCATCGCCACCAGCCCCATAGCAATGTATATCTCGGAAAGTTTCAAGCCAATCCGGGATTTCTTTCTGGTCATGTTTTTCTTCGGCCTGGGCGCCGGATTCGATCTCTCCATAGACGCCGATGTGATACTTCCGGCACTCATCATCGCCGCGACCCTGATGCTGGTCAAACCGATCGTTTTCTCCTATCTCCTTGCGAACCAGACCGACCGCAAGAATCTGTCCCTTGAAATCGGGGTACGGCTTGGCCAGCTGAGCGAATTCTCCCTGCTGGTCGTGTTCGTCGCATGGGAAAATCAGTTGATCACCCTCCAGACTTACTATATTGTCCAGTTGGCAACGATCATCACGTTCATCGTCTCGGCCTTCTATATCGTGGCCCGCTATCCGACCCCGATCGCCCTCGACGATGCGCTTCGACGGGACTGAGGCCGACAGAACGGCGTCCGCGGGCGGCGCCTGCTGATGAAAGTCGAGCCACCTTGGAGTAACATCCTGTCGCGGGGAGAGGCAATTGTCCTGTATCGGGTGTTTGGTCTTTTTCCAGCCTGATGGAGGTTTTTCATCCAGGCAATGACGCATTCCGGATGATGGCCATGATGAAACGGCGGCGGGAATGAACAACATGGCGGGGAGCATTCGATTGGGAATCGGCAGGGAATTTTCGGGATTCGGGTCAACCGCCAGCGCGGCCGGAACCCCGCTTTCCCTTCCCGGCCTCTTCGCCGACGGCATCAGGACGGAGGAAAAGTGAAGGCGTCGTCAATGATCGATGCGAAGCGGGTGCTCGGTTCGGTGTTCGGGTTCAAAGCATTCCGACCCGGCCAGGAAGCGGTTATCGAAGCGCTCCTGAATGGCCGCAACGTCCTTACCGTGATGCCGACCGGCTCCGGCAAATCGCTGTGCTTCCAGATTCCGGCACTGGTCATGGACGGGCTTACGGTGGTCGTTTCGCCGCTCGTGGCACTGATGAAGGATCAGGTCTCGGCTCTCAGGATCGCCGGTGTCGCCGCCGACGGCATCCATTCCGGCAACGAACGCGAAGAGAACGTGGCCGCCTGGCGCCGGGTGGCAAGTGGCGAGACACGCTTGCTCTACATAGCTCCCGAGCGACTGATGACAGAGCAGATGCTGTCGGCCCTCGCACGGCTTCGGGTTCGACTCTTCGCCATCGACGAGGCCCACTGCATCTCGCAGTGGGGCCCGGCGTTCCGACCGGAGTACGCCGAACTGTGTCGGCTCCGGGAACAGTTTCCGCAGGCACCCGTTGCGGCATTGACGGCCACCGCCGACGAAGTGACCCGGAACGATATCGCGGACAAGCTCTTCGGTGGCGCGGTCGAACAGTTCGTGCTCGGCTTCGACCGGCC
This sequence comes from Gammaproteobacteria bacterium, assembly GCA_009841725.1. Classification (GTDB taxonomy): domain Bacteria; phylum Pseudomonadota; class Gammaproteobacteria; order Arenicellales; family Poriferihabitantaceae; genus Poriferihabitans. The sequence goes on along the minus strand of VYGS01000120.1, from coordinate 34,347 downwards.
GAACATCCGCCTTACGGTGGAGGCCAAGCGCGACTGGAAGCGACAGCTTGCCGGTTTTGTCGCCCGCCATGCAGGCCACAGCGGCATCGTCTACTGCCTGTCCCGGCGAAAGGCCGAAGACACGGCAGACCTGCTTACGGAGTCGGGTGTGCGGGCCCTGCCCTATCATGCGGGCATGGACATCGCCAGCCGGGAGGCGCACCAGAACGAATTCATGACCCGGGACGGAGTGGTCATCGTCGCCACCATCGCGTTCGGGATGGGAATCGACAAGGCGGACGTGCGCTATGTCTTCCACGCCGACCTGCCGGGGAGCATCGAAGCGTACTATCAGGAGATCGGGCGAGCCGGCCGCGACGGCGCCCCGGCCGAGGCGCACATGCTCTACGGGCTGGCGGATATCAGGATGCGTCGCCAGTTCATCGAGGACGAGGATGCGGGAGAGGAACGGCTGCGCCGCGAGCACAAGCGTCTCGACGCACTGCTCGGTTACTGCGAGGCGCCGACCTGTCGGCGAGTGGCGTTGCTCGGTTATTTCGGGGAGTCCATCAAGCCGTGTGGAAACTGCGACGTGTGTCTCGACCCTTCCGAGCGCATCGATGCGACGCATGATGCGCAGAAAATTCTGTCCGCAGCCTACCGGACAGGGGAGCGGTTCGGCGCGGCGCATCTCGTTGACATCGTCCGGGGCGTGCGCACTGACAGGGCCGTGCGTCTCGGCCACGACCGGCTGCCGACATTTGGGGTCGGGACCGACCGCAGCGCAAACGCATGGCGTTCGGTGGTTCGCCAGATGGTGGCGGCCGGATACATGCGCATCGACATCGCCGGCTACGGAGGGCTGGGTATCACGGGCAAGGGCCGTGAACTGTTGCGGGGACAAGGTGAATTCCTGTACCGCGAGGACGCAGCGATCGCCCCCGGACCCCCCTCGGCGCGGAAGCCCCGTAAAGGGCATCCGGGCAACATGGAGCAGGAGCCGGATGGCGACGATGCGGTGCTGCTTGCCACCCTGAATACATTGCGGCTGAATCTTGCGCGCGAGCGAGGGGTTCCGGCATACGTGGTGTTTCCGGATCGCGCGCTGCTCGACATGGTGCGCCGCAAGCCGCGCAATGCGGCAGAGTTTGCCCAGGTGAGCGGCGTGGGCGCGGTGAAACTCAAGGAGTTCGCAGACCCGTTTCTCTCCGCCATCGACTCGATGCGCTCCCAATGCGCTGCGGACGGGGAAACGCAGGCCGGGATACCGTAATCCGCCAATGAGAATTTCCCTGTTCGAAGGTTCCAAGGGAGACCAGCCAATCCTGGCACTGGGACTTCTGCTCGTTGGAGTCGTGACGCTCGGATTTCAGGATTCGCTGGTGAAGCTGATGTCTTCCGAGACCTCGTTGTGGCAACTGCAGGCATTGCGTTCGATCGGCAACATCACCTTCACCGTGGTCCTTGCAACGGTAGGAGGCGGAATCGCGCTGCTGCTCCCCAAGAACTGGAAAGCGGTGTGTCTGCGATCCGTGCTTCTGGTCTGCTGCATGTTCTGTTTTTTCGCCGGCGCGCCGTTCCTGTCATTGCCCCAGATGGGAGCCGGGCTTTACACCTACCCGCTGTTCGTCACGCTGTTCGCCGGTCCCGTGCTTGGAGAGAAGGTCGGGTTGTGGCGTCTCGGCGCCCTGGGGGTCGGAACCGCCGGGGGACTGCTGGTATTCGAGCCGTGGCACGAGGATTTCTCTCCGATCCAGCTTCTGCCGGTCGCCGCCGGCCTGTTCTATGCCGCCAACATCCTCACGATCCGGCAGGCCTGCCGACAGGAAAGCCCCCTGGCGCTGGCGTTTTTCGTTGCCGTCGGGTTCACGATCTCCGGGCTTCTCGGAATCGCGGTTCTGACCCTGTTTCCGTTGCCGTCCGCCGCTCAGGCGGCGATGCCGTTCGTCGCCATAGGGTGGCCGGAGTTGACACTCGGAATACTGGGGCTGATCGTCCTGGCTTCGGTTCTGAACCTCGCCGGAAACATCTGCCTGAGCCGGGCGTACCAGACCGCGGAGAGCAGCTGGCTGGCCCCCGTCGATTTCAGCTATCTGGTGTTTGCCGCCATCTGGAGCAAGATCGTCTTCGACCAGTGGCCGACCGGACTGGATCTTGCCGGGATGGCCCTGATTGCCGGTGCCGGCGCAGTCACCGCCTGGCGAGAGCATGTCCGCGGCATTTCCGCCGCCATGAAACCCCGCAGAACGAGCAGCCGGATATCCCGGCCACTTTGACTCTCCGGCGACTCCGGGCATCAGGAGCCGGATGCGGGCCCGCCGGGTCCGTTACGGAATCAAGGCGGGAAGCCGGAGCCGGAATATCTTGCCCGAAGGGCCTTTCGGGAGGTCGTCCATGAAATAGATCCTCTTTGGCGCCTTGACCCGCCCGACCGCCTGCTCGCAGAAAGCCTTGAGTTCCTCCTCGGTACACGAGTGTCCGTCACGCACCACCACGCAGGCAACCACCTCCTGGCCGTAGCTGTCGTCGTCCACGCCGACCGCCGCCGCTTCCAGAATCGCCTCATGCCTGTAGAGCACGTCGTCGATTTCCCGGGGAGCGATGTTCTCCCCGCCCCGTATGATCAGTTCCTTGATCCGTCCGGTGATGAACAGGTACCCGTCGGCATCCCGGTAGGCAATGTCGCCCGTTCTGAACCAGTCGCCGAAAAATCCGGCGGCGGTTGCCTCGGGATTCTTGTAGTAGCCGTCCAGGACATTGCTGCCGCGAACGACCATCTCGCCGGATGTTCCGTCCGGGCGTTCCCGACCGTCGTCGTCCACGATGCGAATGTCGTTGCCGTACGAAATCCCCACCGATCCGGCTTTTCGAGGTGCCGGGGGCATCGGGTTCGAGGCTACGGTTCCAGCGGTTTCCGTCAGGCCGAGCGTCTCGATCATGGGCACACGAAAAGTGCTCTCCCACTGCTGCATGACCACGGCCGGCAAGGGCGCCGAAGCCGATCGTGCGAAACGGAATCGTGAAAGCCTCCCGTCGCTGCCGAATTCGAACTCCTCCTCGTCCGAACGGTCGAGAAGATACTTGATGATCGTCGGCACGACGCTCGACCACGTGCACCGGAATTCTGCGACCTGGGACCAGAACGCCCGGGCGCTGAACCGGTCCGGCATGACCACGCTGCCGCCGCTGGTCAGGGGCGCGACGACGGTCACCATGGCTCCATTGATGTGATAGACCGGCAGCACGCACAGGACCCTGTCCGTTTCCGCTAGCCCGTGTCCGGTCACCACGTTCCGGCCACCGCTGACGATCGCGCGCTGCGACAGCAGCGCTCCCTTCGGCAATCCGGTCGAGCCGGACGTATACAGAAGCAGGGCGGAATCCCCTGCCGAGGGCGGATCGGTGGCGGCTGTCTTGCCAGGCCGCATCGGCCAGGCCGGCCCCGTAACCGGGTCCACCGTCACGACCGCGATCTCGCGATTCATCCTCTCGAGCAATTCGTCGAGAAGCTCCCGGTATCGGGGCGCGATAAACACCACTTCCGAATCCGAATGCCCGAGCACATGTTCAAGATGGGTCGTTCCCGCCACGACATTCAGCGGCACGACGATCCGGCCGCTCGCCATGATCCCCAGGAAGAGCTGGGCCGACCAGATTCCGTTGTCCAGCATGAACGCCGCCTTCGATCCCGGCGCAATCCGCATGAGATCGAGATATCGGCCGATCTCGTCGGCATTGCGCTTGAGATCGGCGAAGGAGATCGTACTTCCCGTCTCGGGCCCGATCAGGAATGTCTCGTCCGGCCGTTCAGCGGCGTGCCGTCCGATGATCGAGCCAACGGTTGTCATGTTCTCTTCGGGCATCAGTCCGTGCCGTACTTGTCCAGGTATGCGCCGAACAGATCGCGCTCATCCGGCCTGTCTTCGCCAATGGTCGTGACCAGATGGGTAATATTGATAAAGTGCCGGTAGTTGAGATTTTCGGAAATGCTGTTGCCTCCCCATGTGCCGCATCCCATGGACAGGGTGAACGGCATGGCGTTGTCGAAACTGCCGCCGTTGCCGAACGTATGGGCCTGGTTGACCAGCACCCGGACGACATCCACCTCTTCCGCCAAACGGGTGGCCCGCGTCCTGTCCGATGTGTGGATTCCGCATGAATGGCCCCGACCGCAGACATCCAGCACCCTCTTGACCAGTTCCACCGCGTGGTCGTAGTCGTTCGCCCTGTACACGGTCAGCAACAGGGACAGCTTCTCGTCGGCAAACGGAGAGTCCGGATCGAACGACTCCTCCTCGACCAGGAAAAACCGCGATCGCCCGGCCTCGTCGCCCAGTCCGAGCCCGTGCGCGAAGACATCCGGATTCCGCGCGATCAGGCCCCGGTTCAATTTGCCGTCATGCCACAGTTCGGCCCGAATCTTCGGCTTTTGATCCAACGGCACCCGGTAGGCGCCTGCCCGGACGAGAGCGTCGATGGCGGGTTCGTATATGCTGTCGAGAACGATCAGGGCGTTTTCCGACGAGCAGGATGTGGCGTTGTCGAAGGTCTTGGACGCACAAATCTTTTCCGCCGCACTGCCGAGGTCCGCAGTCTCGTCGATGATCACGGGCACGTTGCCGGACCCCACGCCAACGGCGGGCGTTCCGCTCGTGTAGGCGTTTCGCACATTCGTGGCAGAACCCGTGGCCACGGCGAGGTCGGCCTGCTCGAGCAGCAGTCGGGTCATGTTCCGGGAAACCGGCGCGGGCAGGATCTGGACAAGGTCGGCGGGAGCGCCCGCCCTGTCGAGTGCAGCGCGCATCAAGTCAACCGCGGCCGCCGTGGTGTTCCACCCGGCCGGAGAGGGTGCGAGGATGATCGCGTTGGCTCCCTTCAGCGCCATCATGGATTTGTTCACCGGGGTCGCGCTCGGGTTGGTCGAGGGCGTGATGGCGCCGACCACTCCGACCGGCTTGGCATACCTGACCAGTCCCCGATCCGGTGAATTCTCGATGATTCCCACGGTTCTGGCCCGCATCAGATCCCTCAGCGTGCCGAATGTCTTTCTCCGGTTCTTGGTCACCTTGTCCTCGACATTGCCGATTCCGGTGTCCCTGACCGCCAGTTCGGCGAGCCTTCTTGCGTTCTCGGGCTTGTACAGCGACCAGGCCACTGCCGTGACCAGTTCATCGATACGCTCTTGGTCGCACCCGGAAATTGCACGCATCGCCGACCTGCCTTTGGCGATCAATGCTCTTATAATCTCTTCTTCCCGGCTGTTTTCGGTTTGTCGCGACATGGCTGGACGTTTCCCCGACGGAATTTTTCTGACAAGACAGACACTGCAAATGAACCGGATTGTATCGGGTCCTGCCAACCGCCTCAACAGACCGTGTCCGCAATGAGCCTGGAGTTGTCGCCGTGGGTTCTGGCATGGTGTGCCACCGCCATGGCATGCGGGGGATTGATCAAGGGCGTTCTGGGAGTCGGAACCCCGCTTCTCACCGTGCCCATGATCGCGCTGGTACTGCCCGTGCATCATGCCGTCGTGATCATGGCGATCCCGGTGGTGGTCGCCAACTTGTGGCAGGCCTTTGACGCCGAACGGCCCGTGGAAACGACAAAGCGCTTCTGGCCGGCTTTCGTCGCCCTTCTCGTGGGAACATGGATCGGCGTCCGGATTCTGTCAGGGATTGACGAGCAGGCCCTGCTGATTGTGGTTGGAGTCCTGGTCATCTGCTTCACCCTCATCCAGGGATCGCCGTTCAAGATCACGATCCCCCCGCGCCTCGAGAAGCCCGCTGGCGCCGCATTCTGCGGCAGCGCCGGGCTGATCGGCGGCCTGTCGTCCATGTTCGGCCCGATGATGATCCTGTATCTCGTGTCCCTGCCGTCCCTCGACAAGAATCGCTTCGTCAACACCATCAGCTTTCTTTATGTCGGGGCGGTCGTGCCATGGACTGTCATGCTGGTTGCTGTCGGGGTGCTGGACGCCCGGCTCGCCCTGATGTCGGGATTGTCGGTCATTCCGCTTTTCGTCGGGCTGGTACTTGGACGGGCGATCCGCAAACATGTCGAGGAAACCGTCTTCTACCGTCTTGTTCTGGGGGTGCTGATACTCTCCGGCGCCAGCATGATCTGGAGAGCCTGGCAGCATGGCGCAACCGCCACGATAGGCGGGTGACCCGCTTTGACCGCTTGATTGTTGTTCACTCTCTCCGGCTGCATGATCATTCTGACAAGACAAAAACCGTAGCCGCCCGGACCCGATTCAGGTTGAAAGCGTCTCGAATCAATATTGCCAATCTGGATACCCAGACACACTTTGAATTACTTGGGTTTATTTAAGAGACAACCCTTCAAAAGCAGAAATAACCTATAAAATTTTTATAAAACAATTTGTTGCTCATTTAAGGGTTTGCCTCCGAATGGATATGTGCTGGAACGGCCTAAGGATTGCGAAGACTCCAACCGATACAGGAGATACGAACGCTTTCGGTCATGACAGGCGGCTGCTCGGCTGACCTCCGTTTGCGTATTGATTTCAATCGTTCTTGCGAAGGAAGCACGAGCCAAAGGGCATGCCGCCGATACGATGAGCGTCATGCGTTTTCATCCTCCAAGCCGCTTGCACAGAAAATATTTCTGATATACTGCGAGCGAAAATAACAGGCTGAAATGACGATTTTCCGTTCACGGATGTGACATAAAGGAGAATCCGGGGTATCGGACATGGCTTTCGTTGTTCCGGAGCAGAGGCGGTCATTCCAGGCCGTTCATCGTTTCGTTTAATGATCTGGATCCACGATCATTTCATTGCAACCTTAGAGGAATTATCCAAATGAAATCACCAATGAAAATTCTCGCCTCGGGACTAATCGCGTCCGTGATGACGCTGGTTTCGACGGCTTCTTACGCAGAATGCGCCACCGATTCCCTGCCAGCCAGCATGGACGGACCGGGCGGTTTTTCGGAGCGCGCCCTGACCATGATCGTGCCCTATGGGCCGGCCGGAGGTTCGGGACAGGTCGCTCAGGCCATGGCCCAGGCCGTGACTGAATTGACCGGTGTCAATATCAACCGCGATCACAAGCCCGGAGGCTCCGGAACGGTCGGCATGACCGCGTACATGGCCGTGCCTGCGGACGGTTATGCCGTACTCGAGCATATCGACGATGCGTCCAGCGCACATGCCCTGGACTCGAGCAAGCCCAATCCGGCAACCGACCTGATTCCCCTGGTTATCTCCCAGATCACATTTTCCCAGATCTTCATCCGGTCCAACGAAGACCGCTTCACGGACTGGGATTCATTTGTCGAGTGGGTCAAGGCCCAGGACGGAAAGGCCACCATCGCGAACGTCTCGAAAGAGGGTTCCATGGAACGGGTAACGATGAAGGCCATATCGGATGCGACCGGCATGACCATCCAGCAGATTTCATTTGACAAGGGGGCACCCAGATACGGGGCGCTGGCCGGGGGTCAGGTCGATGCGCTATTCGAACAGCCCGGAGATGTCAGGAAATTCCTGGATTCCGACACGTTCAAGCCGATTCTCACCATTCTCAAGGAAGCGCCGTCGGCCTTCCCCGATGTCCCGTCCCTCACCGAAGCCGGGCTCGATATCGAGCCGCTCTATCGGTTCCGCGGATTCTACGTCCACAAGGATGCGCCCGCCGACCGGGTCGAATGGCTACAATGGGCATTTCAGAAAGCGTTTTGCCAGCAGAGCTATCAGGATTTCAACAAGAGCAAATTCATGCACCTGATTGAAAGCTTCCGCGATACCGAAGGCGCACGTGAACTCATCACCGCAACCATCGGCCAGTACCGCGATGTCTACAAGGAGATGGGGCTCGACGTCAAATAGTCGCATCGTCTTTATGAATCCGCCCCGGCGTCTCGCGGCGCCGGGGCGGATCGCACAATCAGCACGACCGTGAGAAATCTTCGTGCAGGCCATATCGTCGAGGCAGTGTTCTGGCTCGGCCTGGTGCTGTTTCTGTATCTCAATTCCTTTGATTTCGACCAGGAAATCGAGATCTACAAGTACGGGGCGTCCGCCTGGCCGAGGGCGATACTGCTGCTGATCGCGGTGGCCGCCGTCGGACAGTTCGCGGGACACTGGCTGCGGGGAGAAAACCGGAGTCTGGGCATGCTCGACAAGGCCTCCGACGACGGTGCGGAAGCGGCGGCCCGGCTATCCGATCACAACAATCCGAAGTGGTATGCGTGGACGTTCCTGCTGCTGGCAATTCCTTTCATCTACATGAATCTTCCAGAGATCCTGGCCACAGCGCTGTCTCTGGAAAAACCGGGTCTGCATACCGCGAAGCTGCTGTGCGCGGCGGCTCTGCTCATCGTTTTCATCCTTGCCATTCGTGGAAATCCGGTCGGCGGGATGCTGACGCTCCCGCTGCTGTTCGGAGCCTTTCTCCAGGATTTCGGTTTCTACTTCACCGCCCCGCTGTTCGTATTGGGCACCATGTATCTGATGGGAGAGCGGCGCTGGAAGAGCATGATCATGATCGGGGCGCTGATCATCGGCATCCTGCTGGCCCTCTTCGTAAGCCTGCTCTATGTCGGCCTGCCGACGGGAAACATCAGCCCGTTCTATGAGTTCGGCACCGCCGTCGTGAACCTGCTGCAGTGACAGTCCGATGGACACCCTGACCAATTTCATGAACGGAACCGTGGCGCTTTTCAGCGATCCGGTCGGCATCTTCATCTTCTTTGGCGGAGTGATCGGCGGAATGCTGTTCGGAGCGATTCCCGGAGTCAGCATGCTGACCCTGGCGGCCATCCTGCTGCCGTTCACGGCCCACCTGTCGCCGGAACACGGCATCATGCTGTTCTCGGTGATTTATTGCACGGGCGTTTACGGCGGAGCGATCACGGCGATCCTGTTCAACATCCCGGGCGCACCGGAAAACGCCCCAACCGCATTCGACGGCTACCCGATGACCCAGAAAGGACAGGCGGGAAAGGCCGTCGGAGCCGCCGTGACCTGCTCCGCAATCGGCGGCACGATTTCCGCCGTTCTCATGATGGTCGCAACGGCGCCGATCGCCAACTGGGCCATCTCGGCGTTTGGTCCACCGGAGATTTTCGCTCTGGTTTTCTTCGGCCTTGCAGTGGCCTCCTCGGTCGGGGCAAGCACGTTCTGGAAAGGTTGGCTGTCGATCCTGCTCGGACTGCTGATCGCGGTGGTCGGCCTTGACCCCGTCGGGGGAATCGAGCGTTGGGATTTCGGCATGCCCTATCTTCTTGCCGGCATTCACTTCATTCCGATGATTCTCGGATTTTTTGCCGTGTCGGAAGTTTTCGTTCAGGTCGAAAAGAAGGCCAAGGGCTCGTATCACGCTCCCAAGCTGAGCGTGGACTTCCCGAGCCTGACCGAACTTTTCGCCCAGAAAATCGCTGTCGTGCGGTCCATCGTGATCGGTTTTTTCTGCGGCATTCTCCCGGGGATCGGCGCAACTCTGGCGGCGTTCATGGGCTACAACGAGGCGGTCCGCTGGTCCAAGGACCGCAAGGAATTCGGCACCGGAAAAATGGAAGGGGTGATCTCTTCTGAAACCGCGAACAATGCGGCCACCGGCGCCGCCATGATCCCGCTTCTCGCTCTGGGGCTTCCCGGAGGCGCCCTGACCGCAATGATGGTCGGTGTCTTCCAGATGCACGACATGGAGCCGGGACCGCTGGTGTTTCTGAACAGCGGCGATCTCGTGTGGGTCGTTTTCTCCGCCATGTTTTTCGCCAATCTCTCGATCCTGCTGATCGGATACCTGGAAACCAAGACAATCATCAATCTGCTGCGCATACCCTTCCAGTTCCTGGCGCCGCTGATTCTGCTGCTCGCCACGGTCGGGGCCTATGCAGTCAGGGGGCTGGCGATTGACGTCGCGGTCATGTTTGCCGCCGGCATTATCGGCTTTTTCCTGCGCCGGTCCGGCTATTCGGTAGCCGGCATTGTTCTCGGCCTTATCCTCGGCAGAATCGGCGAGCAGACATTCGCACAGGCCATGCAGATGCTTCACTTTGAATGGACCGGATTCTTTTTCCGGCCGATCGCGATCACCCTGATCGTGGCAGGCGTACTCACTCTGCTCGGCAGCATCTACTCGTCTTTCTTCAAGAAATCGGAGTGAGGAAATCCGGCCCTGCCCAGGACTCGGCCAACCGGCGTTTCCCGTCTCCCGACAGAGAACGATGACTGGCTTGCCTCTTTTGGCGCATTGTCTGCACATCTTCTCGAAGGCCGATCCGGTCGGCCGGTCAGAAACTGATGAGTGACCCTCTCGATACTGTCCAGCCCGTCAACGAGTCCGCGATACAGCACTATCGCATAAACCGGGTGCGGACCCTGGCGGCACAGGACGATGTAGCGGCGGTTCTTCTGTTCGATCCGATCAATATCCGTTACGCCAACGGCTCACGCAACATGCAGGTCTGGACCATGCACAACTTCTGCCGTTATGCGCTGATTCTGACATCGGGCCCGTCCGTGATGTTCGAGTTGGCCACGGGCACGCACCTGCTGAAAAATTGCGAAACCATCGACGAGGTCCGCACGGCCTGGTCCACCGACTATTTCGTGACGGGATATCGGACTGCGGAAATCGCCTCGGCCTGGGCACGGGAGATCTCGGATCTCGTGAATCAGCATGGCGGCGACAATCGCCGGCTTGCCGTGGACCGGCTGGATGTGGAAACCGCCCTGGCTCTGGATGAAGCCGGATTGACGCTGACTGACGGCAAGAAGGTGATGGAACACGCCAGGGCGATCAAGTCGCCGGAGGAAATCCGCGCCTTCAGGCTCTCCCTGTCGACCTGTGAAGCGGCGATGCGGGAGCTGAAGGAACAGGCCCGGCCCGGCATGACGGAACGGGAGGCGCTGTCCGTTCTGCTTGCTGGCAGCATTCGCCGGGGAGGGGAGTATCCGGAAACCCGCCTGATGACCTCGGGACCGCGCACCAACCCCTGGTTCCAGGAGACCGGGGACCGTGTCATGGAAGACGGCGATTTTCTTTCCTTCGACACCGATCTGATCGGCCCGATGGGATTCTACAACGATATTTCCCGAAGCTGGATCGTGGGTGACGCCAAGCCCACGGACGAGCAGAACAGGCTGTATGCGGTCTCTCGGGCGCAACTGGAAACCAATATTTCGATTCTGGCTCCGGGACTGTCATTTCTGGAATACGCGTCCAAGGCCTACAGGCTGCCCGACGAATACCTTGCGAATCGTTACGCCGATGTCGGTCACGGCTGCGGCCTCGGTGTCGAGTATCCGTTTCTGTGGTATCGCGAAGATGAAAAATACGGCGCCTACGACGGCATGTTCGAGGAAAACATGGTGGTCTGCATCGAAAGTTATGTAGGGGCCGTGGGAGGACGGGAGGGCGTCAAGCTGGAACAGCCGGTCTGGATCAGTTCCAGCGGACCGGTGGTGTTGTCCGAATTTCCGCTTGAAGACAACCTCGGCTGATCATTCCGGCCGAGTCCATTCACCCCGGCTGCGTTTTCTCGCCGGAGCGCGGCCCAAGCACGCCTCAGACGTTCAGAGCCGCCGCGAGTCCGACAAATACCGCCAGGCCAGACGCAACCGAGACAAGCATGATCCGTCCGGCGGCGAAAAACACCGCCAGACCCACCAGCACTCCCGCCAGCCGGATCCAGAGAGGAACTTCCACAAGGTTTCCGACCGGAACCAGCACCATGCGCGAAATCAGTCCGGCCAGCATGCAGTACGAGACACACGTCACCCACTGGAAAACCGCGCCGTCGGGATCAATCCGCCTGGCGAACAAGGTGCCCAAAAAACGCCATAGATAGGTCGCCAGAATCGAGGCGATCACCAGACCCCAGAGCATTGCCGACTGGTCCATCAGGCATTTTCTCCGGACTTGCGATGCATCCAGAACGCGAGGGTGCCGCCCGTCACTCCGGCCGCCAGCAAGCCCCAGTCCGCGGACACGAAATGAAAGACCGGGCCCAGAGGCACGCCGAGAATGATGGCAATCATGGCCGGCCTGACCCGGGTGCCGGCAATCATCACCGCAAAAAACAGGGGATTGAGGAAAAGCAGGCCCAGGGCGGCCGGCCGGCCGATATTGCCGACCCCGAAATAGCCGACAGCGGTTCCGACGAGGCCCGCCAGCATGCACAGGATTCCGAACACCACGTAATAGTGGGCCCGCACGGATGCGGCGATCTCGGGAAAGGCGCGCTGTCCTGCCGCCCAGGAATTGAGCGACAGCATCTGGACAAGAACGAACATCCAGCCATGGTGCCTGATCCCATCCCTGATCAGGGGCAAAAAGGAGACGGCCATCGGCATGAATCGCGCATTCGCGAGCGATGAGGCGAGGATCGCGAACAGGGCGGTCGCGCCGGCCGCATGGAACTCAACCATGGCGACCTGCCCGGGCAGTCCCCATATTCCCGCAGTGAGGCTGAGCGACATGCCAAGGCTGAAGCCGCTTTGCTGGGCCAATGAGCCGAACGCCATCATGCTTGCGCACAGCATGATGGAAGGGAACCCCAGAGCGTCCCGGACTGCCCTGCGGTATGCCGGTCCCGGGCGATCAATCATCTCGATACAGAAAAAAGGGGGATTATAACCCCGCCTCCCCGACACTCCCGAAATTCTCCCGGCTTCCCGCTCCCGTGCCGCATTCGGAAAACGGGGCACCGGCCTTGACGCAATCCGCCGGAATGATTTCGATCGAGTCGATCAAGTAGAATAGTCCGCAATTCCCCTTTCGCCATTCCCGCTCTTCGATCCATGCCGCGATCCCATGCCATACGGAAAGACCTTGCCGGACGGATTCGGGGCGAGGTGCTGACCGGCATTTTTGACCGGGGCCGATACGCTACCGATGCGTCCGCCTACCAGATGATGCCATTGGCCGTCGTGATCGCAAGAGACGACACGGATGTCTCGGAGACCTTGCGCTATGCCAGGGAGCAGAGCATCCCTGTCCTGCCCCGCGGAGGCGGCACTTCCCAATGCGGCCAGACCGTCAATCACGGCATAGTACTTGACTACAGCAAGTACATGAACAGGCTGATCGAGCTGGACCCCGAGAACCGTTGCTGCCGGGTCGAGGGCGGCATGGTTCTCGACGAGCTGAATCGGGCAGTCCGGCCACACGGCCTCTGGTTTCCGGTGGACGTCTCCACCGCAAGCCGCGCCACCATCGGCGGCATGGCCGGAAACAATTCCTGCGGCAGCCGATCAATCCGGTATGGCCTCATGCGCGACAATGTCGTCGGCATCGATGCCCTGCTGGCCAACGGGGAGGCCCTCGGCTTCGGCCAGACGGGCGTCGATTCCGGGAGCGCCCACCCGCTGTTCGGAGCCTTGCTGGAGATCGGAATTCGCGAACGGAATGAAATCGAACGCCGGTTCCCCAAGGTGATGAGACGTGTCGGCGGATACAACATCGACGCACTGGTTGCGGAAAACGGATCATCCAATCTCGCGCATCTTCTGGTCGGCTCGGAGGGTACGCTGGCCTGTTTCCGGAGCATCGATCTGAAGCTTTCCCCGCTTCCCAAGCACAGGCTGCTCGGAATCTGCCATTTCCCGACCTTTCACGCCGCCATGGACTCCGCGCAGCATCTTGTCAAGCTCGGACCGGTTGCCGTCGAACTCATCGACCGGACCATGATCGACCTGTCTCGGAACATCCCCCTGTTCCGCGACACCGTCGAGAGCATGCTGAGCGGCGAGCCGGAGGCCCTGCTGCTGGTCGAGTTCGCCGAGGACGACCCGATCGAAAACAGGGAAAGGCTCAAGGCCCTGGGTGAGCTGATGTCCGATCTGGGCTACCGGTTCACCAACCCCCGAAAGACCCGGGGCGGCGTGGTCGAGGCGATCGATCCGGCTTTCCAGAATTCGGTGTTCGAGGTCAGAAAGGCCGGACTGAACATCATGATGTCCATGCGGGACGACAGAAAGCCGGTGTCTTTTGTCGAAGACTGTGCCGTGGAATTGAAGGACCTTGCCGAATACACGGACCGGCTGAACGGCATATTCCGCAAGCACGGAACCCGGGGAACCTGGTATGCGCACGCCTCGGTGGGATGCCTGCATGTCCGGCCGGTCCTCGACCTGCGCCAGAGTGGGGATATCCGGGCCATGCGGGCCATCGCCGAGGAATGCTTCGACATGGTTCTGGAATACAGGGGGTCCCACTCCGGCGAGCATGGAGACGGGCTGTGCCGCTCGGAGTTCCATGAAAAAATGTTCGGCGGGAGGATGGTCGAGACGTTTGGCCGGATCAAGAACCTGTTCGACCCGGGCGGCCTCATGAATCCCGGCAAAATCGTCAATCCGACCAAAATGGACGACGCGCGCCTGTTCCGGTTCCCGCCCGGCTATTCCGTGCCAAAAATCGGCACGGCGCTCGACTGGAGCGGCTGGCCGGGCGAGGGAGGCGGATTTCAGGGCGCCGTCGAGATGTGCAACAACAACGGCGCCTGCCGCAAGCTTGCCGGAGGCGTCATGTGCCCATCCTATCGCGCAACACGGGACGAGCGCCATGTGACGCGCGGCAGGGCGAACGTCCTGCGCCTTGCCATTTCAGGCCAGCTCGGCAAGGACGCCATGACTTCCGATTCGATGCACGACGCCATGCGCCTTTGCGTGAGCTGCAAGGCATGCCGACGGGAATGCCCAACCGGTGTGGACATGGCCAGGATGAAGATCGAAGTGGCCGCCGCGCGCCACGAGGCCCTCGGTGCCGACATCTACCAGAAACTGATCGCCCACCTGCCAAGGTATGCTCCCCATGCCGCACGGTTTCGCCATCTCAGCAATCTTCCTTCCCGATCCGAGCTCCTTCGCGCATTTCTGGAGCCCCTGACCGGCATGAGCCGCCGCCGGCCCCTGCCCAGATGGGCTCCGGCCCCCTATCTCCATTCCCCGACGGATGGTCCTGTAGACGGCAAACCGGTCGTGCTGTTCGCCGACACGTTCAACACCTGGTTCGAACCGGACAACCTGCATGCAGCCAGAACGGTTCTGGCAGCGGCCGGATACCGTGTCCATGCCGCGGCTGCACCCCGTGACCGACGACCGCTTTGCTGCGGACGCACCTACCTGACGAGCGGTATGACCGGGGAAGCGAAACGGGAGATCAAGCGCATGCTCGAGGTGCTGGAGCCTTTCCTTGAACAGGGAATTCCGGTCGTGGGTCTGGAACCAAGCTGCATTCTGGGTATGCGCGACGAGATTCCTCTTCTGATGCCAAATCGCCAAACGGAGCGCCTTGCCGGAATGTCCTACCTCTTCGAGGAATTTCTTGAACTGGAAAATCCCGAGCTGGATCTCCGGCCGCTCAAGCGCCTTGCACTCGTGCACGGGCACTGTCACCAGAAATCGTTCGATCAAATGGGCCATGTGGAACGGACTCTGGCACGCATTCCGGGCCTTGAGGTCGATACCGTGAATGCCGGGTGTTGCGGAATGGCCGGCGCCTTCGGCTATGGGCGGGACACCTGCGACGTGTCGGAAACGATGGCCGAACTCGACCTCCTTCCGGCTGTCCGCAGCGCAAGCCGGGACACGCTCATCATCGCGGACGGGACGTCCTGCAGGCACCAGATTGAACTGGGCGCCGGAAAACAGGCGATGCATGTTGCCCGACTCATGCAGTCGGCGCTTGGCCCGCAACATCCATGACCCCGCCGGGCCCGGGCCGAAGCCTGGCAATTTTCGAAGGCTCGGGCAGAATGACCGTACCCTTTATGCGATCCCCGAATATCCCGGATCCGATTTTGGTGGTAGAATGAAATCTTTTAGTACGAGGGAACCATCATGAAAAATCTGCTTTTTTCCGTCCTGCTTGCCCTGCCCCTGGCCGGTGCGGCGCTCGCACAGGGCATAGAGGGAAAACCGTCCACACCCGGAGCCGAGGTGTATTTCGTCAATCTCGCCGACGGCGACACGGTGACGAGTCCATTCAAGGTGATCTTTGGCCTGTCCGGGATGGGCATTGCGCCGGCCGGCATCGACAAGGAGGGCACGGGCCACCACCATCTGCTGGTTGATCGTCCGCCGATGGGCGAGGGCGAAATGGGCGCCGGTGAATTGAAGCAACCCATCCTGTCCGACGAAAACAATCGGCATTTCGGCGCAGGACAGACCGAGACCGTGGTTGAACTACCAGGCGGCACTCACACGCTTCAACTGGTTCTGGGCGACTACATCCATGTTCCGCACACGCCGCCCGTGATGTCCGGGGTCATCACGATCACGGTGGAATAACCGCTGAGATGGTTCTTGGTTTCGTTTCTTGACAATCCAAAATCCTACAAAATGCAACCCCCTCAGAAAGACGTTTTGCATGTTAAATCCTGGATGACTGAATTTCTCACATGGCGTTTTTTCTAGGGCGGGACAATGCGGAAAGGTCTGTTGCTGAGCTGTATGCGGCTGAAAACGAAAGTTGAAAAAGCAGGGAACAATGACACGACAGGTCAAGATTGCTGAAGCCAAGACCCATCTATCGGAGTTGCTGGCGGCGGTGGAAGCGGGCGAGGATCTGGTGATCTGCCAGGGCGCGACACCGATCGCACATGTGACGAGGATCGCCAGCGAGGGCGAGCACATCACACTCAGCACCGTGCTTCGCCGCGAACGGGCGAAGCAAAAGGCGGTGACAACGGAAGAGATCCTGTCCTGGCGTCACAAAGGACACGTGCGCTGATGGCGTTCGTTCCCGCGCGGCGGCATGGGTTCTATGCCTCGGTTGCGGATGTTGCGCTGGACCGGCTGAGCGAGGAGACGGCAAAAGTACCGGGAATATTCTGGCACGAGTTGCGGAATCTGTTGCTGAGTGCAGGAGACGCATCGACGATAGCTGCGCCGACCTTCCATCGTCTCTCTGGACGAAACCGACGACCAGCCAGCGGCGTAGATCGGCCGATCCGGTGGCCCATTCCGCCATCTCGATGGGACGAGGCCGGCACTCTGCGCTGATCGACCCGAACCGCGTCCTTGTCCTGGCCATGCACCGGGTCCCGCAGACCAAGCGCATGCGGATTCGATTCGCCTATCGGCCTTCGAATTCCGGTTTTCTCTTTTCGTTGAAAGCCAGAACCCCTTCCCGGCGGTCCCGGGTCGGCACGGTGCGATGGTAGGCCTCGATTTCAAATGCCAGTCCGTCGGACAGCGACATCTGCAATCCCCGGTGCACGGACTGCTTGGCCTGCCGGACCGCCACCGGGGCGTTGGCGGCGACCTTCTCCGCGGTCCCGATCGCTGACGGCAACAACTGCTCCAGCGGCAAAACCCTGTTGACCAGCCCCCACTCGAACGCCTCCCTTGCCGTGAAAGACTGTCCCGACAGGATAATTTCCTTTGCCCGGCGCTCTCCGACCGCCCGGGGCAGTGTCTGCGTCCCGCCTGCCCCGGGGATAATGCCGAGTCCGGTTTCAGGCAGCGCAAAGCGCGCCGTTTCCGCTGCATACAGGAAATCCAGCAGGCAGGCGATTTCACAACCCCCGCCGTAGGCGGCGCCATTGATCGCCCCGATCACGGGTACAGGGCAGTCCTTGATCGCCCTGACCATTCTTTCATACACGAGATGCTGACGGGCCCATTGCGCATCGGTCATTCCGTTACGCTCCTTGAGATCCCCTCCCGCACAAAACGCCCGCTCGCCGGCACCGGTCATCACGATGCACCGAAGGCTCTCGCCATTCATGGCGACATCCTCGAACAGGTCGTAGAGATCGCGGGCCATGCGGCTGTTGAACGCGTTGGCCGCTTCCGGACGGTTCAGGGTGACGGCCATCACGTGGGCATTGACCGACCGGACAAGCAGGGTGTCGTATTGCTCGGGACTCATGTCCTTAATCGGGATGTTCTGGCATCCCGTCTGTGCTTGGTGTCGAATAAGAGATCAGACGAAGCACATTATAAACCGTATCGATGAGCGGATATCTCCAAAGGGATCGATCGTTCCGGAATTGCGTTTCTGTATAATTTCCGTAAAGCCCGGCACGAGCCGGGCCGATTCCGTATGGAACTGCGCTTGCGGTGGCTTGATGAAATTGACTGAAAAGGAAACGGCGATGCTGGCCGGCGAGCTGGGCGAGGCAATGCGATGGGCAATCCGACACCAGATACAGGTCGGCCGGATGCTCGATGCCGAAGATACGGTCGCGGTCAGCCAAGCTCACATGATGGCGGATCCGGAAAGCCTCGGTGAGGCCGGCGTCTCGTTTCTCGAACATCTGGCCGGGCAGGGCGGGCATGTTGCCATTTCGATGATCACCGACCCGCGGGGTGTCGACCTCGATCACTACCGCCCTCTCGGACAGTCCGAAGAGATGGCGGAACTTGAACGCCGCACGATCGCAGCCTGCGAACGGATGGGCATCCTGATGACCAACACCTGCATCAACTACCAGACCGTCATGTCGCCGGTGAAAGGCGATCACGTGGCCTTCGGGGACACCGGCGTGGTCATCTACACCAACAGCGTGTGCGGAGCCAGATCGAACTTTGAGGGCGGCCCTTCGGCACTTGCTGCCGGCCTGACCGGCAGAACACCAAGATACGGTCTGCACCGGGATGAAAAACGTCGTGCAACCCGTCGATTCGTGATCGCCGAACAGCCCCGGGAACTGACAGACTGGGGAGTGCTCGGTGCCGTGATCGGCAGGAAATCGGGGTCCTACTGGGAGGTGCCGGTGATTGAAGGACTGGATTGCATTCCAACCTCGGACGAGATCAAGCATTTCGGCGCGGCCATGGCCAGCTATGGCTCGACGCCCCTGTTTCACCTGGCCGGAATCACGCCTGAAGCTCCTACGCTTTCGGACGTGGGCGGCGACCGTCTTCGGCGCGTTATCATCACCCGGGAAGACCTGCGTTCGATGCGTTCCGGCTTTGGCGAGAAGGGGGACAGGATCGACGTGGTGGTCTTCGCCGCCCCGCAGCTCTCGATCGTGGAGATGCGGCGGCTCGCCGAGCTGTCGGCCGGAAAGGCATTCAGGGTGCCGGTGATCGTGTGCACATCGCCCCAGGTCTATCCGGACGCCCTGCGCATGAATTTCGTGCAGACCATCGAAAACGCCGGAGGCAAGGTGCTTCAGGGCACCTGCTTCTATAACCAGTATGCACGCGAGATTGGCGAGGCAAACGGCTGGACACGGCTGCTCAGCAATTCCAGCAAGATCGTGAATATCCTCGGCGGCTACGGCTACAAGCCGGCACTGGCCAGCATGGAGGCGTGCGTCTTCTCTGCGGTGGCCGGAGAGATCGTGGCGTGAAACTGCTGAAGTGTCACCGGGGTGTCGGTTCCAGGGCGGTTGGCGAGGCGCTGGTCGCGGACGACAATTTTTCCGCCCGTTACGACCTCGATCGCCTCCGGGGGGTGTTCTCACGCGCGCAACACCGGCTGTTCGGCCAATCCTATGTCGACCGGGTTCTGGTCCTCAACACCGCCAAAGGCGGTGTCGCCTCCGCCTGGATGCTCTACGAGATGAAGGCATCCGGACTCGCACCCGCGGCGATCCTGTTCAATCGGGCCAATCCCATCCTCGCCCAGGGTGCGGCTCTGGCCGACATGGCTCTGTGCGACCGGTTTGAGGACGGTGATGTAACCCGGCTCATTCAAACCGGTCAGACTCTCGAAGTCGATCCGGAAGCCGGGCGTGTTCTCATTCTGGACTGATCGAGAAAACGCCTCCCCGCTTCGAAATCGGACGGGAATCCGGGCAATGATGTCCCGAAAATTCCGGGCCGGGACAGTACCACGGACGGCAATTTGAACTTGTCAACCGAATCCAGTAATCTTGGACCGCCTTGTGAAGGGGCTCTCCTCCATTTCGACTCGGGTCGTTCCATCCTCCCGAATTCGTGGAGATTTTCGCCCCGACCCTGATCATTTCCCGGCACTCTTGCATGAGCGACCAAAACAATCACGAAGACATTCGCGAGGGAGTGAGAAAGCTCTGTCTCGATTTCGGATCCGGATACTGGCAGCGTTGCGATCGCGACCGCGCCTATCCGGTCGAATTCGTCGAGGCCCTGACCCGTTCCGGCTATCTCGGGGCACTTATTCCCGAACAATACGGCGGAGTCGAATTGCCGATAGGCGCCGCGGCGGTGATTCTTGAAGAGATTCACCGGTCGGGCGGAAACGCCGCGGCCTGCCATGCCCAAATGTATACCATGGGAACCATACTGCGCCACGGCTCGGCCGAGCAGAAAGCAAGGTACCTGCCCGGGATCGCGGACGGCTCGATTCGACTCCAGGCGTTCGGTGTGACCGAACCGACCAGCGGCACCGACACGTCCTCCCTGCACACCACGGCTGTTCGAAAGGGCGACCGTTATATCGTCAACGGACAGAAAATCTGGATTTCGCGCGCCGAACATTCCGATCTGATGCTGCTGTTGTGCCGCACCACGCCAATCGATCAGGGCAGAAAAAGATCGGAAGGCCTGTCGGTACTGCTCGTGGACATGCGCGAAATTCCGCCAGCGCATCTCGCGATTCGCCCCCTGCGAACCATGATGAACCATTCCACCACCGAGATATTCTTCGAGGACATGCCGGTGCCTGCCGATGCCCTGATTGGAGAGGAGGGGAAGGGATTCCAATACATCCTGTCCGGAATGAATGCCGAGCGCATCCTGATCGCGGCCGAATGCATCGGGGATGCAAAATGGTTCATCGACAAGGCGGTGTCGTATGCCAATGATCGCGTGGTATTCGACAGGCCGATCGGAAAAAACCAGGGAATACAGTTCCCGATCGCGAAGGCATACGCCCGGATGCGTGCTGCCGAGTTGATGCTCAGGGAAGCGGCGCGACGATACGACGACGGTCACAACCCCGGCGAGGAGGCGAACATGGCGAAACTGCTCGCGGCGGACGCCTCCTGGGAAGCCGCGGAAGCCTGCCTGCAGACACACGGAGGATTCGGGTTCGCAGAAGAATTCGACGTGGAACGGAAATTCAGGGAAACCCGGCTTTACCAGGTTGCGCCGATTTCCACCAACCTGATCCTGAGCTACCTGTCGGAACATGTCCTGGGAATGCCCAGATCATACTGAATTCCGGCAATCCTGCCGTAATCCGTGTGGCCGGTTCCGGTTGTGGTCGGCGGTTCTCCTTGTTTGCACGGCTCCACTCTTTTCGGGTTGCGGAGGCGGAGGCGGAGGCACCGCGGGAGGTGGCGGGGAACCGGTCTGCTATCGAACCGCCTTCGGATGTCTGGCATCGGATGAATACACTGCGCGCAGAAGGTCGATCGAGGAACGGTACAGTGCGCAGGAGACGTTCAGCAACCAGTGGGGCCTGGAGGCGATCCGGGCGGACCGGGCGTGGGCGCAACTTGAACTGGCGCTTGGCGCCGGAACCCGGCCCGGCAGCGGCCAGACGGTGGGCGTGGTCGATACCGGAATTGATCGGCACCATCCGGCATTCTCCGGCAAGTCGATTCACGAGGAATTCTGGGGCGCAAGCGACGAGACCGGCGACGTTTCTTCCCATGGCACGGCGGTTGCGGGCGTAATCATAGGCAACCCCACCGACAACGATTTCATCGAGAAAGTGCATGCTGCCCGAGGCGTCGCCTGGGGCGCCAATGTCGCGATGTTCGCGTTGCCTTTGGGATCCGGGAGCGGCAACTACAATCCCATTTCGACAACTTTGTTTTCCGCCATAGACACCCCGTGGACGAATCGGGTGAACCGTCTCATCAGCTGGTCACGAGGCACGCTTGATTTCGTGAATTTGAGCCTGTCAATACCGGGAATGATCGATCTGTACAGCGAGACCGACTTGCGAAACGGGCTCGACAGTCTGATTCCCGCACTGGCACAATCGGGGCGAAACAAAAAAACGATCTTTGTATTTTCAGCGGGCAACTCCCACGGGGATACCTGTGATCCGACAGATTTCACGGGGACTGCCAGCCCGTGCGTAGCGGATGACCCGAATGATCCGGGCACAGCCTACAAGCTGAATGCCAGATCTCCCGAGCTTCTTGCCGGGCTGCCCGCACGGATTTCGGAGTTGCGCGGGATCGTGCTCGCGGTTGTGGCGACCACTTCCAGCGGCCCGATCGCGGACTTCAGCAATCGCTGCGGCCTCGCCGCTAGCTCGTGCATCGCGGCCCCGGGCCAGAGCATACAGACCGCCTACTTCGGGCCCGATCCCAATGACAACAGCCCGGGCGCGAGGGGTGCCTACAACCCCTCAGGCACATCCTTCGCCGCCCCGATGGTGACCGGATCGCTGCTCGTGATGAAACAGTTTTTTCGAGACCGGCTTTCCAATACCCAACTGGTCTCGCGGCTTCTGAGCACAGCCAACGATCGGGGCATCTACGCCGACAGCAGCATTTACGGCCACGGCCTGCTCGATCTCGCCGCGGCAGTCTCGCCCCAGCGTACAACCCGGGTTTCGATCAACGGCGCGGGGTTCGACATCGGCCAAACACGACTTGTCGCCGGCGAGGCTGTCGGAGACGGACTGACACGCACATTTGCAGAGCAGGAGATCGTGGCGCTCGACGATCTGGGCTCACCGTTCTGGTATTCGCTGTCTGGGCTTGTCCCGGCCTCCCCGGGGTTTTCGCCGGGTGCCCGGCTGCGCCAGTTCATGGTGCCCGAGCGAACCGGGCTCGACACCGCCTTGTGGCGGCCGGTGCTGGGCGGCTTCGACACCGGTGCCGCAGCCGGCAATGGCTGGGCCCATCCGGGAATAGGGATACTGGACGTACCCGTAGAGGATGCGCTCGGCGGACATCTCTCGCTGGCCGGGAGGGCGATCGGCTTCAACGGGACGAAGCCCGAGGGCTGGACTGTCACGGCTTTCTCAAACGAAGGACTGGAGCAGAAGGCCCCGGTTTCGGGAGCCGTGGTGTCGTGGAAACCCGCAGGCATGCCGATCAGGGTACGGCTCGGCTGGATGGGCGAGCGCAAGGCGCTGCTCCGCAGCCGGACAAGCGGCGCCTTCGGTCGCATGCAATCCGATTCAATGTTCGCCGGCATCGAGGGCACCGCACGCATCGGCGCATGGCGAATCAGCGCCGGAGCCGAAATCGGCCGGGCGACGCCGTCTGTACACGGCGGAATGATTGTCGGAATCTCTCCGCTCAGCACCAGCGCCTTTGCCATCAGGGCATTGCGCAACCTGGATGACAAGACCTCCTTCACACTGTCCCTGGCCCAGCCGCTTCGGGTCGAGAGCGGGCACGCCCGGTTCTCGATCCCGGTCGACCTCGGCCGGAGCGGAGGGCTGCTGCACCGGGACTTGGGCGCGCCGCTTGAGCCGACCGGCCGGCAAATCGAACTGGCCGCTCACTGACGCCGGGCACTGGGAGCCGATGAAGAATTGCGGCTGGGTGCGGTCCTGACACGTCACCCGGGACATTCGGCAACCGCCGAACCCTACACCCAGTTCATGATAGGCTGGCGGCGGGTGTTCTGACCGGCAAGGCGGATTCTCCGCAAGCCGGGGCCGCCCTATTCCCAGACGTCGGTGCTCAGGTATCGCTCTCCGGTATCCGGCAGGATGGCCAGCAGGTTCTTGCCGGCATAATTTCCGCCCCGGGCCAATTCCAGCATGCCCCAGGTCGCGGCCCCGCACGAAATGCCGGAAAATATCCCTTCCCGTTTCGCAAGGTCGCGGGCGGTGCTGTACGCCTGCTCGGTGGTGACCTGCACGACCCTGTCAAACGCGTTCATGTCGAGCGTATCGGGAATGAAACCGGGCGCCGTTCCCATGATCTTGTGCTTTCGCGCAATCCCCTGGCTGAGAATCGGCGAGTCGGCAGGCTCGGTCGCGATGATCTCGAGATCCGGATTGTCGGGCCGCAGATACTTGCACAGGCCGCTGACCGTCCCCCCGGTTCCGGTGGTGAGGATCAGGGCATCGAGGCCGGAACCGAAATCCGCCTGGATTTCCATGGCGGTCTGACGGTGCGATTCCGGATTCGACGGATTGTAGTGCTGGCCCACGAAAAAGTAACCCTTCTCCCGCTCAAGCCGCCGCGCCTCCTTGATCGCCCCCACCGTTCCCTTCTCGGCTGCCGTCAGGATGACTTCCGCCCCGTAGATCTTGAGGATCAGCTTGCGTTCCTCGCTCATGTCCTCGGACATGACAAAAACCGACCGGTAGCCCTTGACTGCTGCAACCATGGCGAGTCCAATGCCCGTATTTCCGGAAGTCGGCTCGATGATGGTGTCACCGGGCTTCAGCCTGCCGTCGGCTTCGGCATCCTCGATCATCCTGAGCGCGGGACGATCCTTGACGGATCCTCCGGGATTGAAACTCTCGAGCTTGACCCAGAGGTTGGCCCCGGTATCGCGCCCCAGATGATTCAGTCTCACGACCGGGGTTCTCCCGATGCACTCAAGTACACTGTCGTATTTCATGCCGTATTCGCCCGGTGCACGGACTCGGATCCGGAAAGACGGATTAACGGCGACAGGAACCCGTAACGGCAAACCGCTCGTCCCGCCTTTGCAAATTTTCTCATGAACAATGCTCTATGGAACCTGTTTGCGTGGACGCCCAGGGGAACGGATATTGGGGACGCGAGCCGGTACGCCAAAAGAAGGGACCGGGCGGTGGGCAGATTCTGATCGGTGAAAGTCCGGTACTCCCTCCCTCTTCGGACACTCGAAAAACGCTTCCGACCGTGTATGGACAGCAGACGTCAGGAAAACGGCTTGTGCTATCGTGCGGATCATCCGGCTGTCTGTACGTTTGGGCAAAAGAGGATGCTGGCTCCCTATTCTATCATCAGCGATGCCGGCATCCGACCGATGGGTCGGCCGTACACGCCTGTCAGGCCCCGGAACCGAAATGAAGCCGATTCGAGAACAGGGCCCGGTAGTGGGGAATCGACGCCCTGTACAGGCGGAGCATTTCCTCGCTGGATTCCATGGACGGATAGTTTCTCGGCTGTTTTGACAGGCCGGAACTGGTCTTCAGCCGATCGTGAAATCCTTCTGCGTCGGGATTCCAGGTCGGATTGTTTCCCGTACTCTCCTCCCGGTCCGAATTCCAGTTCAGGGACTCTGGGCGAAAGGGAATGCCCACCGCCCTGCAATAGGCTTCCATGCCGATCTGCGGATTGTCCAGCAACTCATCGGAATCGATAACCGGAGGAGGATGTCCCTGGCGATCGGCGACACGTCGAAACAGGGTGTGCATGTCCTCGAATCCCAATTCATCCAGTTCGATATCCGGCCATTTCGAATACATGGACGTGATCACCTTCTCGGGATCCCGGATCAGGAAGGTATGGACGAACGCGTCCAGAAACCTGTCATCAGCCATGTGCATGACGGAATAGGCGAAGTCCTTGATGAACACGACCCGGGACGCCGACAGATCCTGGAGTTTCCGGTGAACCGAGGACATGGACAGTCCGGACTTCCCGACGGGTGCCGGATCATCGGCGAAGTAACGGTCATTCCGGCGATCCTCGCCGTGGTAATAGGCCTCATTGTACGGTTCGTGAAAGCACAGCATGTCTCCGCGATTGGACATGGCCCACTCGAACGCCGTCGACGTCGAACGCGGCGTGCTCCACAATGCAAGAATTTTTCCGTTTTCCATCTTTCATTCCCCAGGTCATTTCAGGTTATCCACTCAACGAACAAGGCGTTTCGGCCTGATCCTGTCAGGCAGTCTGCTTCTTGCGGTATCGGCTTTGTAGAAACCCGACGATCATTTCATCCCGCTTCCGGCACAATTCGGCCGTGCTCTCGCCTTTGCCTTCCTCGACAACGCCGCCAAACAGGGTGTCTGCCAGATTTTCCGTCAGCTCGACTTCCCCAAGATCGTCCCACCACCTGTCAAAGCTGTCACGATACCGGTTGCAAAACTCCCTGAGCCCGCCGGGGCCGGCTCCCAGATGGAACAGCATGTGAGGACCCATCGCCGCCCAGCGCAAACCCGGACCGGCCCACACGGCCTTGTCGACATCCTCGACCGACGCCACGCCGTTCTCGACAAGGCTGATCGCCTCCCGCCAGAGCGCCGCCTGCAGCCGGTTGGCAACATGGGCGGGAACCTCCTTCCTGACCCGTATCGTGGTCTTGCCGACTCGTCCGTAGAATTTCTCTGCGGTTTCAAGCACTCCGCCTGCCGTCTTCCCGTTCGCCAGCAACTCGACCAGCGGAATCAGGTGGGGCGGATTGAAAGGATGGCCCAGAATGAAGCGGGACGGATCGGTCCAGCCCCGCTGCATTTCGCTCAGCATCAACCCCGAAGCCGACGAAGCGACGACCGCCTCGGGCAACAGGCGGGGCTCTACCTCCCGGAACAGGGCATGTTTCAACTCGAGACGTTCCGGGACGCATTCCTGCACGAAATGCGCATTCTCGACGGCCCCGGAGGCGCTCGCGTGAAAACGCAATGCATCGGGGTCGCCGTTGGCGGTCATCTTCAGCGCCTCAAGCGTCGGCCAGGCCGTCGCCACATAGTCCCGCAACCTCTGCTCGCTTCCCGGGGCAGGATCGTACACATCGACCCTGATGCCTGCAGACAGGAACAATGCGGCCCAGCTCGATCCGATCACTCCGGCGCCCAACACCGCGACACGCTCGATATTCATGATGCCTCCAACCCCTTGATCAGAACAGGCACGGGTTGAGTGGCGAGGCAGCCGTCAGTCCTCCATCGAGCGTATAGCACTGCCCGGTCGCGAACAACGCATCATCCGACGCGAGCCAGCTCGCCAATGCGGCGATGTCCGAAGGGTCTCCGAATCGACCGGCCGGATGTCTCGCCAACGCATCCCGTTTCGCTTTTTCCGGGTCGTCGGCCACCGCAAACGCGGCATCGGCCATTTCCGTCATGATCCAGCCGGGGGAGATGGCATTGCACCGGATCTTCGGGCCATGATCCACGGCGATCGATCGTGTCAGGCCGTGAACGAATGCCTTCGAAGCATTGTACAGTGCCAGTCCCGGATCGGCCGTGCTGCCCGAAATCGAGCCGATGTTGATGATGGAGCCTCCCTCGTCCATGAGCGGTATCATTTCCCGTGAACATGCAAACACCCCCCGGGCATTCACTCCCATGAGGGTTTCCCAATCCTCGTCAGTGGTCTCGAGAACGGTTTTTTCGATCTGGATCCCGGCATTGTTGACCAGGATCGACAGCCGCCCGAAAATCCTCTCCACCGCACTGCCCAAGGCACGGACATCGCCGGTATCCGATACGTCCGCCCTGATCCAGTGAGCCTCGCGGGGGAAATTGTCCGGCCGCTCACTCCTGCCGCAGGAAAGAACCGCGGCGCCTTCCCCCATGAACCGTTCCACGATCGCCCTGCCAATCCCGCGGCCACCACCGGTCACCACCGCCGTCTTGCCGGCAAGGCGCTTGGAGTATTGTCCGTCTCCCATATTTCAGAAATCGACCTGATCGGCGCCTTTCAACGCCAGCCGCGCACGCGCCTGATCCGGCGTCGCCACCTCGAGTCCGGACGCCTCGATGCTTGCCCTGATCTTGCGGACCTGCTGGGCGTTGCTGACAGCCAGTTCACCCTTTCCGATCCAGAGGCTGTCTTCCAGACCGACACGCAGGTTGCCGCCCATTTCAGAGGCCCTGATCGCAAACGGCATCTGGTGGCGTCCGGCGGCCAGGACCGACCATTCGTGATCGTCCCCGAACAGTCTGCAGGCCATCCGGTGCAGGTGCAGAAGGTTGTCGATGTCCGCTCCCGCTCCACCCAGGATGCCGAAAATCAGCTGGATGAAGAACGGCGGCTCGATCATTTTCCGGTCTACGAAGTACGCCAGATTGTAGAGATGGCCCAGATCGTAGCATTCGAATTCGAAACGCGTTCCGTGCTTTTCGCCGAGTTCCTTCAGGGCATACTCGATCGTCTTGAAGGTGTTGGGAAAAATGAAGTCCCGGGTCATTTCCAGAAAGGGGCGTTCCCACTCGTGCTTCCACGTGTCGTATTTTTCCGCCATCGGAAAGATTCCGAAGTTGAGCGAGCCCATGTTCAGGGACGCCATCTCGGGGCTCGCTCTCAGGGCGGCCGCCAGCCGCTGCTCGATACTCATGCCGAGCCCCCCTCCGGTCGACACGTTGACCACGGCATTGCAGCGATCCCGGATACCCGGAAGAAACTGCATGAAGGTTTCCGGGCGATAGTCCGGACGCCCGTCATCGGGATTGCGGGCATGAAGATGAATGATCGCGGCTCCCGCCTCGCTGGCCCCGACAGCGGCGTCTTCGATCTCTGCGGGGGTGATCGGCAGATAGGGCGACATGGTCGGCGTGTGAATGCCGCCGGTGACGGCGCAGGTGATGATTACGGGCTTTGGCATGGCGGTCGCCGATGTGGCCGGATTACAGTCGCATCTGCTGAACCTGGGCGGTCAGTCCCCCGTCCAGAACCCAAAGCTGTCCCGACGCGTATCCGGCCTCGTCACCGGCCAGCCAGTTGACCAGGTTCGCGACATCTTCAGGGGTGCCGTAGCGACGGATCGGGTGCACGTTCCGGGCCTCCTGCCAAAGCCTGTCGCTGTCGCCCGCCTCCCCGAAGAAGCTCTGCAGCATGGGCGTGTCGATAAAGCCGGGGCAGACGGCGTTGACCCGGATGTTCTCCGGCCCGTGATCGCAGGCCATGGCCCGGGTCAGGGCATGCACCGCACCCTTGGTCGCGCAATAGGCGGCCAGCTGGGGGTCGGCGATAAATCCGTCGTAGGATCCGAAATTGATGATCGAGCCGCGGCCGGCCTCGCGCATCAGGGGCAGGGCGTGCTTGCAGGCCAGGAACGTGCCGGTGACATTCACCGAAAAGATGCGGTTCCAGTCATCCAGGGTGGTGTCCTCGATCGTGAGCTCGATTTCGATTCCGGCTACGTTGACCAGTATGTCAAGCCGGCCATGCTCGGTCCGCACCCGCTCCATCAGATCGGTCGTGCTCTGTTCGCTGGTGACGTCATGTTCGTGAAAGTTGACCCCGGCGCCGCAATGCCCGACGAGGTCTGCCGCGAACACGTGGGCGCCTTCCCGGACAAGCCGGTCGCAAATCGCCCGGCCGATGCCGCCGCAGCCTCCGGTCACTATCGCGACCCGGCCAGCCAGGGGAAGGTCCGCAGCCGCATTCATGCGGAGCAGGTCCTTCGATAGGCGTCCAGAACAAGGCCGTGAAAATGATGCACGGCATGTTCGCTCATTCCGCTTTGTTCCGGATCGACAAGATACCGGCCCTGCCTGAACCCGGGTGTCCGCATCCCCCGCTGGACGCTTTCCACCAGCCCGATATCCTCCGGCTGGAGCACTTCGTCAATGAACCGTATCGATTCGATCTCGGACTCGACAGGCTGATCGGTCTCATAGTAGAAATCGAACTCTTCGTAGGTCTCCTCGGGTCCCGACGGGATGAACTTCCATACCATGAAGTTGCCCTTTCCCGGATAACGCAGCAACGCGGTGTTCGGCCACAGGTACCAGACCGCATGATCCGTCACGGTCGCATCCGCGACATCGTATGCGTTGTTGCTCGACAGGCCCGCCCTGGCCATGTGGCTGGAATAGATGCCATGCGTCCGGACCTTGTAGGTGTCCATGTCGACCAGCGTGCAGAAATCCTTGTGGGCAACCGGGCAGTGATAGCATTCGAGAAAGTTGTCCACCACGGCCTTCCAGTTGGCCTTGAGGGTGTAGATCACGCTGTTCGCCAAATAAATAAAAAAAAGATCCGGCGCGTAGGCCATGATTTCCCTGGCCAGGTTTCCCGTCTGCCTCGACAGCGGTTCGGCATCCGGGTCAAGATTGACGAATACCAGATGACAGAATGTCTCGATGCGGACCGGGTCGAGGCAGACTCCCTCCGGATCGAAATTGCTGATGTACTCCGACCGGCGGGCCGATTGCAGGGTGCCGTCAAGCCGGTAGCTCCAGGCATGATAGGGGCAGACGATCAGCTTCCTGCTGCCTTCCCCCTTGAGCAGTTCATGCCCGCGATGCTTGCAGACATTGTAGAACGCTCTCAGCTGGCCGTCCGTGTCCCGGGCCGCGAAAATGCTCTGTCCCTGAATTTCCGCCGCAACATAGCTGCCCGGCTCCTTCAGCTTGCCCTCATGGCAAAGAAACTGCCAGCTCCGATGAAAAATCTGCTCTCTCTCGATCCGGAGAAATTTCTCGTCGCTGTAGCAGGTGGCGTTGAGCGACCACGAACGAAGCGGATCGGGATCGTATCCGCTACTGATCCGATCGAATTCGCGAGGATTCAGACTGGTTCCCATGGCATGGCTATGTGAATAAAACGTACTGCTTCGTCCGCTTCGAGACACCGCGGCCAGCGCAACGGATGTTTCCGAACGGCAAACCGAAATGGATTATATACCTGATCATGAACAAACGGTATCTATTTTCCCCGGCCCGCATTCCCGTTCTAGGGAGCGAGGCGATCGATCTTCCATTCCGACCCGGTTCTGGTATACAGAAACCGGTCATGCAGCCGGTCGGTTCCGCCCTGCCAGAATTCAAACGAGTCCGGACGGATTCGGAACCCTCCCCAGAAATCCGGAAGCGGGACATCGCCCTGGCGAAATTTTTCCTTCATCCGGGCAAACTGCTGCATCAGCATCTGTCGGGACGGAATCCGGCTGCTCTGCTCGGAAGCCCACGCCGCCAGCTGGCTGTCCCGGGGCCGTCGAACAAAATATTGCACCGATTCCGTCCTGCCCATCCTTTCCGCCCGGCCGGAAATCCTGACCTGGCGGTCAAGCACGTGCCAGGGAAAGTGCAGACCGACTTCGGGCTGTCGGGAGATGTCCATCGCCTTCCTGCTTCCGTAGTTGGTGAAAAAGACGAATCCCTCGCTGTCAAAGTACTTCAGCAGAACCATGCGCTGGCTCGGCCGGCCATCCGGGTCCACCGTGGCCAAGGTCATCGCATTGGGATCCTTTATCCCCGCCTCCGCAGCCTGGACAAACCATGACTCGAACTGTCGAAGCGGATTGTCTGAAAGATCCCTGCGCCTCAATCCGCCCAGGATGTATTCCCTTCTGAATGATTCCAGATCCATGGGTCGCCTCGTAAATTCCGGTGGACTCAAAAAACAGTAAAGACCGAGGTGATAGAATGTTCCATCTTCGCCCTCTTTGCAATACCTGCACAGCCTTTCCCGAATCAATGGACGCGGACATGAAACCGGTTGCAGGTTTTCCGCCCACGGGGCGATGCGCCCGATCACTCCCTATCGACGCTGGCCATGAGCAACCCCGGCTCTTGTGAAGCCGACGCCCGGCCGGAACCGTCCGCGCCGCGACCCCGTCTGGCCCTGGCCTTTCGGGTGTGGCTGCGCATCGGGATTCTCTCATTCGGGGGCCCGGCAGGGCAGATCGCGCTGATGCACGACGAACTCGTCGACAGCCGGGAGTGGCTGAGCGAGCGGGAATTCATGGATGCCCTGAGTTTTTGCATGATGCTGCCCGGACCCGAGGCCATGCAGCTTGCCACGTATGTCGGATGGAAGCTGAACGGTACCGTGGGCGGCCTTCTCGCCGGAATGCTCTTCGTCCTTCCGGGCGCTGCGGTCATGCTCGCCCTTTCCGCCGGATACGCGCTCTGGGGCGATGTCGGTCTTGTCAGCGCGCTGTTCGTCGGCATCAAGGCGGCGGTCATCGTGATCGTGTTCATGGCGATGCTGAAAATCTCCGCACGCGCTCTGGTCAGCCTGTCCAATCGCCTGATCGCCGCATCGGCGTTTGCCGGGATTTTCTTTCTGGCGGTTCCTTTCCCCCTGATCATCCTGTCGGCCGCACTCGCCGGCTTCGTCATGGGCGGCGAGACCGGTCGGGGCACCCGGACAACAGCCGCCCCCGGAGTGGATGGCGAGGCCCTGTCGAAGACCCTCGCCATCGTATTGCTCTGGCTCGGCATCTGGTGGCTGCCGGTTTTCGGGCTCTGGGTCGCGGGACACGATCTGCTGGTCGAGATCGGGATATTCTTCTCGAAACTGGCGGTCGTGACGTTCGGAGGGGCCTATGCCGTCCTGGCGTACCTCGGACAGGACGTGGTCCTGCAATACGGATGGCTGACGACCGATGAAATGATGGCCGGGCTGGGCCTTGCCGAAACCACGCCGGGACCGCTGATCCTGGTCACCGAACTGGTTGGATTCCTCGCGGCGTTCAGACAGGGGGGACTCGGGTACGGCATTGCGGGCGCGGCCACGGCCCTGTGGACCACCTTCGCGCCCTGTTTCCTGTGGATCCTGGCCGGAGCGCCCTATATCCACTGGCTGTGCAGCCGACAACGGCTGAACCGGGCGCTGTCGGCCATCGCCGCCGCCGTTGTGGGCGTGATTCTCAACCTCTCGATCTGGTTCGCCCTTCATGTCTTCTTCGGAGCGGTCGAGGCGGTGTCCGTCGGACCGTTCGTCCTGTGGCGGCCGGAACTCTCCACCCTCAATACGGAATCGATCCTGCTCGCCCTCTTGTGTGCGCTGGCAGCCCTTTGCTTCAAGTGGGGCACGGGGCGCATCATTCTTCTTGCCGGAACAGGCGGGACGGCCCTCTATCCGCTTGCCGGGCTGTCCTGAATGGGCCGGATGCTGTACCGTTCACCTTGCCCAGGCAGCAGTGCCTGAACGCCCTTCGCCGTCACGAGGGTGGGAATTATTCCGATCCATGAACGTTGTTTCCATTCACGATCCGCTCGGAGTCGATTTCATGCCAAGGCAGGGCAGTGACATCCGAACGCATCTGTCGGGTGTCGCCGCCATAGACCAGCCACGACTGTCCGGCCATTTCACCTGCCAGCTTTTGCCAGAACTCGAGCCCCTTGAAGTAATCCTTGTTGATGGTTTGGCCGGATTTGATTTCCAGAGGTGACAGAGCGGTCCCGTGATCGATCAGCAGATCCACTTCGTGTCCTGAACGATCACGCCAGAAATAGAGATTCGAGGCTTTACCCGCATTGAAACGGGTTTTAAGCAATTCGCTTATGACCCACGTTTCGAACAAGGCACCCCTTTGAACATGGGTAATCAGTTGTTCGCAACTCTGGATGCCGAGCAACCAGATCGCAAGACCGGTATCCAGGAAATAGAGTTTGGGCGTTTTGACCATACGCTTGTTGAAGTTCTGGTGATGCGGCGGCAACAGATGCACGATGTAACTGGCTTCCAGTACGGATATCCAGGCTTTTGCCGTGTTGTGCGTAATGCCGCAGTCATTGGCCAGAGAGGAAAGATTGAGGAGTTGCCCCGTCCGGCCTGCACACATTCTTGTAAAGCGTTGAAATGTGCCCAGATCCTGGACATTGATCAATTGCCGGACGTCTCGCTCCAGATAGGTTCGCACATAGTTTTCATGCCAGGGATGCGGATCGAGTTCGCGATCGAAAATGGGGGGAAAGGCACCATCAAAGAGTATTTTGTCGAGGTCCCGGCCAATTTTTTCCGCGCGCTGCAGCTCGCCGTAGGTCATCGGCAACAGTGTCAGCAATGCGGCTCTGCCTGCCAGGCTCTGTGTAATGCCTGACAACAGTCCGAACTGCCGGGATCCTGCCAAGACAAATTCTCCGGGTTGCTGCCTTTCATCGACGCGTGTTTGGATATAGGAAAACAGGGCAGGGCAACGCTGCGCTTCGTCCAGAATGGCGCTTCCACTGAGCTGATTCAAAAAACCGCGAGGGTCCATTTCGGCAAATTCCCTTTGATCGAGGTCTTCAAGCGATACATAATGGTGGTCTGGAAAGGCATGCTTCACCAGAGTGGACTTGCCGGACTGGCGAGGTCCGGTGACCACAACCACCGGATAGCCGCTGGCCAGGTGTTGAAGTCTGGACTCTGCGTTTCGGGGCATGTAGGCCATGGCGGTTTCCGGCTGTTCCAATACTTGCATTATGCAAGATATTGGCTAATTGTCAATCCTATTAACAATTAGCATAAAAATTACTTTGACCCTTGCCTGCAGAAGCACAATGGCAAATGCTTCCGAGGTGAAAGCCCGGCAAATGGCCCAGACGGAAGTTTCCCCTGATTTTTCGTTATCTCGCTTTCATCCCGAAGCGGAGTGATGAAAAAATCGAAAAGGCAAGCCTGCCTCGCTCGACATCAGGCTGAAGGCCCCGATTGCCGGATCCGAAGGATCAGGCAGAAACAGGAGCGAGATATGCGGGGATGTCCAGAAGATGGCCTGTGATGTGAGTGGTGGGCTGATGCCGGCCACATCACAGGCCGAGATAGCGTGCCTGGATATCGGCGGAATTCAGCAATGACCGGGAGTCGCCCTCCCAGACCACGGCTCCCTTCTCGATGACATAGTGATGGTCGGCGATCCGGCACAGATCGCTGATGTTCTTGTCGATCAGCAGGATGGAAATTCCCGTGTCGCGAATCTTCTCGAGCCGCTGCCAGACC
>VYGS01000139.1 GCA_009841725.1 Gammaproteobacteria bacterium | reverse complement strand
GGGCAATGCCCTTTCCGCCGGAGTCGAGAAAGTGGCGTTCGACCGTTCGGGCTATCGGTATCACGGACGGATACGGGCCTTTGCGGATGCCGCCCGGGAAAACGGGCTCGCCTTTTAACTGAAGCAGGTTTGACATGGTTAGATCAAGAGAGCGGGATGTAGTCCAGCAGGAAAACTATCAGGAACAGCTGATCAATGTGCGGCGCGTCGCCAAGGTCGTCAAGGGCGGGCGTATATTCGGATTTTCAGCCCTGACCGTCGTCGGCGACGGTGAAGGACGGGTCGGCATCGGGCGAGGCAAGGCCCGCGAGGTTCCGGTTGCCGTGCAAAAGGCAATGGAAGATGCGAGGCGTAACATGTTTCGTGTAAACATGGACGGTGACACCATCCAGTATCCGATCGTCGGCCGTCACGGCGCGTCCAAGGTGGTATTGCGTCCGGCAGCGGAAGGGACGGGGATCATCGCCGGCGGCACGATGCGCGCGGTTCTCGAGGCCGTTGGAATTCAGAACATACTGACCAAGGTCATCGGCACGACAAATCCGATCAATGTCACCCGCGCCACGATTGACGCCCTGAGCCGACTGAGGAGCGCACAGTACATCGCGGCGAAACGGGGCAAGAATGTCAAGGAACTGTTTGAAACGGCTCCCGAAAATGAACAAGGCCGGCAATCCGGGTAATCGCGGGATCCGCAAATCAGTGTGGTGTGACAAATGACTGACAAGAAAACTCTGAAAGTGACCCTGGTTCGCAGTATTCACGGCCGGATCAGGAAGCACCAGGCATGCGCGAGAGGTCTTGGCTTGCGTCGTATGCACCAGACGGTCGAGGTACTCGATACGCCCGAGAACCGGGGCATGATCAACAAGATCGGCTATATGGTCCGGTGTGAAAGCGGGCAAGGGGATGCATAGCTGCGGTTTTCCGCATGACGCGTCGGTATAAATCCCAGTTTGGACAATTGAAGATGGCAACTCTCAGGCTCAACAGCATCAAACCGGCACCGGGGTCGAAAACCGCCTCGAAACGTGTTGGCCGCGGCCCGGGTTCCGGGACCGGAAAAACGGCTGGCCGGGGGCACAAGGGGCAGAAATCCCGCTCCGGCGGTTTTCACAAGGTCGGCTTTGAAGGCGGGCAGATGCCCCTGCAGCGTCGGCTGCCCAAGCGCGGATTCCGGTCGCGGGCCAATCTTCGCCACGCCGAAGTTCGCCTCGGCGAACTGAAGAAGGTCGAAGGCGATGTGGTCGACCTCGAAGCGTTGAAAAGTGCCGGTGTCGTGAGGCGGGACGTGACCAGCGCCAAGATCATTCTCAGCGGGGAAATCGATCGACCGGTGACGCTGGTCGGCGTTTCGCTGACGAAGGGCGCCCTTGACGCAGTCGTCAAGGCGGGCGGAAAGGTCGAAGACACGAATCAGGGCTAGGGTCCTTCCGCGATGGCCAAGACGAAGACAGACAAAAAGGGTGCCCCCAATCCGGGCATGTTCGGCAGTCTGTCTGATCTGAAACAGCGGATTCTGTTCATGATCGGAGCATTGATGGTGTTCCGGCTGGGCACCCATGTGCCGGTTCCCGGAGTCGACCCGGCCGCGGTGGCGGCGTTGTTTGAACAGACCCGGGGGTCGATCATCGATATCTTCAACATGTTCTCCGGGGGAGCGCTCAGCCGACTTTCGATCTTCGCACTCGGTGTGATGCCTTACATTTCGGCTTCGATCATCATGCAAATGATGAAAGCGGTGATTCCCTCGCTTGAGCAGCTGAACAAGGAGGGGGAAGCCGGACGCCGGAAAATCACCCAGTACACGCGCTATTTCACGGTGGTCCTGGCGCTGTTCCAGGGAATCGGCATTTCCGTCGCCATCGAAAGCCAGCAGGTGGCCGGCTCACCGGTCATCCTGATTCCGGGAATCGGTTTCAAGATCATTGCGGCGTCGACCCTGTGCGCCGGGACCATGTTTCTGGTCTGGCTGGGCGAACAGGTCAGTGAAAGGGGGTTGGGAAACGGCATATCCCTGATCATCTTCGCGTCCATCGTCGCCGGTCTGCCGTCGGCGGTTGCCGGCACGCTGGAGCTGGCCCGGACGGGGGCGTTGTCCGGAGGAATCGTTCTTCTGCTTTTTATCGGGGCCCTGGCGGTCACGTACTTCGTTGTCTTCGTCGAACGCGGCCAGCGGCGCATCACGGTCAACTATGCCAAGCGCCAGCAGGGGCGGAGAATGATTGCGGGACAATCGAGCCATCTTCCGTTCAAGCTCAACATGGCGGGTGTCATTCCGCCGATATTCGCCTCGAGCCTGATTCTTTTTCCGGCCAGTCTGGGGAGCTGGTTCGGGCAGGCGGAAACCATGGGCTGGATGACCGATATTGCCACCAAGCTCCAGCCCGGGGAACCGATCTACACGTTTCTCTACGGGGGCATGATCATCTTTTTCTGCTTCTTCTATACGGCCCTGGTGTTCAATCCCAATGACATTGCCGACAACCTGAAGAAGTCGGGAGCCTTCATTCCCGGTATCCGTCCGGGTGCGCAGAGCGCAAGATACATCGACGGGGTCGTGTCGCGTCTGACCATGATCGGCGCGATCTATATCACGTTCGTCTGCCTGATACCGGAGTTTCTGATCGTGCAGTACAGCGTGCCGTTCTACTTCGGAGGCACTTCGCTTCTGATCATCGTGGTGGTGACCATGGACCTGATCGCACAGGTGCAATCGTATCTCATGTCGAGGCAATACGAGAACATCATGAAGAAATCACCGTTTTCGCGTCCACAGGGAATTCGTTGAGACCAGGCCTTATCCGGAGAAATTTGACATGAAAGTGAGAGCATCGGTAAAGAAAATGTGTCGAAATTGCAAGATCATTCGCAGAAACGGTGTCGTTCGAGTGATTTGCAAGGACCCCCGGCACAAGCAGAGACAGGGATAGGGCATCCGGAAATCGGAGAACGAAACGGGTTGATAGCGGCAAACATTCTTGGTAAAATCCATGGCCTTTTATCTGGGTTGAATTTCGCATCTATCCGACTGTTTCGCATTGAATTTTTGACAATCAAGAGTAAGAGAACATGGCCCGTATCGCTGGGATCAACCTGCCGACTCACAAGCACATAGAGATCGGCCTGACATCGATTTATGGAATTGGTCGCCCGAGAGCGCAAGCGATTTGCGATGCGGCCGGCATTGATCGGACGATCAAGGTTCGCGACCTGAACGAGGGGCAGGCGGAGCTTCTGAGGGCAGAAGTTGCGAAATACCAGATCGAGGGGGATCTCCGAAGAGAGATTTCCATGAACATCAAGAGATTGATGGATCTGGGATGCTATCGGGGGCTCAGGCATCGCCGCGGATTGCCGGTCAACGGACAACGGACGAAAACCAACGCACGGACACGGAAAGGGCCTCCCCGACCGGTCAAGAAATAATCCGACACCTTTCATTCCGTTCATCAGGACAACCCATGGCCAAGCGTACTTCATTCAGCAAGGGAAAAGCGAAAATCCGCAAGAATGTCAGCGAGGGAATTGCCCACATTCATGCGACGTTCAACAATACGATCATCACGATTACAGACCGGCACGGGGACACGCTGTGCTGGGCTTCGGCAGGGAATTCGGGTTTCAAGGGCTCGAGGAAAAGCACGCCCTTCGCCGCCCAGACCGCTGCGGGAATCTGCGGCAGGAAGGCCCAGGAAATCGGCGTGAAGCAGCTTGAAGTCAAGATCAAGGGCCCCGGCCCCGGAAGGGAGTCGGCGGTCCGCGCCCTGAACGCCCTGGGACTGGAGATTCATTCGATTTCGGATATCACCCCGATCCCCCACAACGGCTGTCGACCGCCAAAACGGCGTCGCGTCTGATTCCACACGTTACTCAAGTTCCGGAGAAGCCAATGGCAAGATACAGGGGTCCGACCTGCAAACTTTCGCGAAGGGAAGGTATCGACCTTTTGTTGAAAAGTCCCGCGCGTCCGATCGGCGAGAAGTGCAAGTTTGACCGGATACCGGGAGTCAAGATGACCAGCCGCCGCCCCAAGGCGAGCGTCTACGGCATTCAGCTCAGGGAAAAGCAGAAATTGCGCAGGATGTACGGCGTGCTCGAGAGGCAGTTCAGAAACTACTACAAGGAAGCGGCCCGGATTCCCGGCTCGACCGGACTGAACCTGCTGCAGTTGCTCGAGAGGCGTCTCGACAATGTTGTCTACCGGCTGGGTTTTGGGGTCACCCGCGCGGAAGCCCGCCAGCTGGTCAGCCACAAGAGCATCATGGTTAACGGTCTCAAGGTGAACATTCCTTCATACATGGTCGAGCCCGGTGACGAAATCGAGGTGGTGGACAAATGCAAGAAACAGCTGCGCATTGTCTCCGCCCTTGAAATCGCCGACCAGATGGGAGTCGTGCCCTGGGTCGAGGTGGATGTCGCCAAGGCCAAGGGCATTTTCAAGTCATTGCCTGAACGCGTGGACTTGCCGCCGGATATCAACGAAGCGCTGGTGGTTGCGCTTTATTCGAAATAGTCCCCCCGTTTTATTTGGTTGTTTTGGTGCGTCACATCGCATGAGTTACGAGTTATGAACATGCAGGATCCAACTGTCGACTTTCTTCGGCCCCGTCTGGTCGAAGCGGAGCAGATCGACGAGCGAAATTCACGTATCGTGATTGAACCCCTGGAAAGGGGATTGGGCCATACTCTGGGCAATGCGTTGCGCCGAATCATGCTGTCGTCGATGCCCGGGTGCGCAGTGACCGAGGTGCGTATCGAAGGCGTTCTTCACGAGTACTCGACGATCGAGGGTGTCCAGGAGGACGTGATCGACATACTGATGAATCTGAAGACCATGCCGGTCATCATGCATACCCGCAACGAGGCCGTCGTCACGCTTTGCAAGAAGGGGCCCGGAGCGGTCACCGCCGGCGACATCAGCTTGATCGACAATGTCGACGTTCCCTTTGGCGATCATCACATTGCGACGCTTTCAAAGGATGCGACGCTGGACATCGAGATGAAGATTCGTCGGGGCAGAGGATATGTGACGGCCGAGAGTCGCGATCGGGGCATGGATGAATCGAGGCCCGTCGGCCTGATTCCTCTGGACGCGTCGTTCAGCCCCATCAACAAGATCGCCTATTCGGTCGAGGACGCGCGGGTCGAGCAATTGACCGACCTGGACCGGCTGGTCATCGATATTGAGACGAACGGCACCATCGATCCTGAAATGGCGCTGCGTCGCGCCGCAACAATCCTGCACGACCAGATCTCCGTGTTTGTGAATTTCGAGGAGTCGATCATCCACAATCAGGTGGAGGAAGAACCGCAGATCGATCCCGCGTTGCTCAAGCCTGTGGACGATCTGGAATTGACGGTCCGTTCGGCCAATTGCCTGAAAGCGGAAAACATCTATTACATTGGCGATCTCGTTCAGCATACGGAAACGGAACTGCTGAAAACGCCGAATCTCGGAAAGAAGTCCTTGACGGAGATCAAGGAAGTTCTTGCCCAGCGAAATCTGGAGCTCGGCGTCAAGCTGGACAACTGGCCGCCCCCCTCGCTGATCAAGAGCGAGGACGGCACACGCATGGGAATGAAGTAACGATGCGCCACAGAAAGTCAGGCCGAACCCTGAACAGGACCTCGGCCCACCGAAAGGCCATGTTCTCGAACATGGCCAATTCCCTGTTTCTGCGCGAGCAGATCAGAACGACCCTGCCCAAGGCCAAGGAATTGCGCCGTTTCGCGGAGCCGCTGATCACCCTGGCCAAAACCTCTTCGGTTGCCAACCGGAGGATTGCGTTCGCGAAGCTCCGCGACCGCACCATGGTTTCCAAGCTGTTTGACGAGCTTGGCCCGCATTTCCAGGATCGCCCGGGCGGTTATCTCAGGATACTGAAGTGCGGATATCGGCGTGGCGACAATGCGCCGATGGCGATCGTGCAGCTGGTAGACCGGGAACTGGTGTTCGAAGACGCAGAGGAAGAAGACGAGGAGTGACCCTGTCCCCTGGGGCGCGTCCGGCAACGGCGAGTTGCTGAGTCTTCTGGTTCCCGGCTGGCCGAGGGCAACGAGGTCGATTTGCCTTTCCGGACCGTGATACGTCCCGGATCGGCCTGGCCATTCGATTCGTCATGCCGCACGATCACACATTGAGACTGCAAAGCGTCCCGCAGGCGGCCGTCAACCGGGATGCTTCCGTCGGCTGTCTTCAGCTTGCAAGGTAATCCCGGTTGTCACGCAGCAGAAACAAGGGAAAATCCCGAGCCTGGTCGCAAAGACAGGAACGGGACCGCTATGTGCGCGAGGCCCGCTCGAAGGGTTTTCGTGCCCGGTCGGTGTTCAAGCTGGATGAGGTGGACCGGAAGTACAGTCTGATCCCGCCCTCCTGCAGGATCGTCGACCTGGGTGCGGCGCCGGGAAGCTGGTGCGAGTACGCCGCATCGAGAATATCGGGCGACGGCCGGGTTGTCGGCGTCGACATGCTCGAAATGAAACCGATCGCCGGGGTGGAGACGATTCTGGGCGACTTCACGGACCCCGGGGTGCAGAAAAGGATTCTTGAACGCTTCGAAGGACAGCGCCTGGACCTTGTTTTATCCGATATGTCCCCCAATATAACAGGTATACGGATCATTGATCAGGCCAAAGCCGAGCAACTTCAGATGTCCATCCTGGAATTCTGCCGAGATGCGCTCAGATCAGGAGGAAGTGTCCTGACCAAGCTGTTTAAAGGCGGATCGATGGTCGATATCCGTGCGCAGTATGTGCGCGATTTTCGTCGGGTTCACATGATAAAACCCGCCGCATTCCGGTCTGAATCGAGGGAAGTCTACCTGCTGGCCTGCGGTTACGAGTTGGCTCCAGAGAGGGGCGGAGATTGAATGTTGAAAGGCGCCGTGGCGTATAATTCACTGTATACCGGTTTTTCCGATCTATGAGGGGAACACGTTTTGTCGAATCTTGCTAAAAATCTTCTGCTGTGGCTGGTCATTGCCATGGTTCTCATGTCCGTGTTCAACAACTTTGCCGGCACCGGAGCGCGCAGCGAGAATGAAATCGGCTATTCGACCTTCCTTGCGCAGGTCAAAAGCGGCAACGTGTCGGCCGTCGAGATCGACAACGAGGTCATCCGGGGGCTCACGCAAAGCGGGGAGTCCTTCGTGACTTATGCGCCGAATGATCCCAAACTGGTCGACGACCTGTTTGCAAACGGCGTCGACATCAAGGCGAAAAAGGCGGAAGAGACCTCCCTGTTGATGCATCTTCTGATCAGTTCGTTTCCCATACTCCTGCTGATTGGCGTGTGGATATTCTTCATGCGTCAAATGCAGGGCGGAGGACGGGGCGGAGCCCTGAGTTTCGGAAAGAGCAAGGCCCGGATGTTGACGGAAGACAAGAATCACATCACCTTTGAGGATGTCGCCGGTGTCGACGAGGCCAAGGAAGAGGTGGAGGAGCTGGTCGAGTTTCTGAAAGACCCGTCCCGGTTTCGCAAGCTGGGAGGGCGCATCCCGCGCGGAGTGCTGATGACCGGGAATCCCGGGACGGGAAAAACCCTGCTGGCGAAAGCGATCGCCGGCGAGGCGAAGGTTCCGTTCTTTACCATATCCGGCTCGGACTTCGTGGAAATGTTTGTCGGGGTCGGAGCCTCCCGAGTACGGGACATGTTCGACCAGGCCAAGAAGCACGCGCCCTGCATCATCTTCATCGACGAGATCGACGCGGTGGGCCGGCAGCGAGGCGCGGGCCTCGGAGGCGGTCACGACGAA
The DNA here is from genome assembly GCA_009841725.1 of Gammaproteobacteria bacterium. Classification (GTDB taxonomy): domain Bacteria; phylum Pseudomonadota; class Gammaproteobacteria; order Arenicellales; family Poriferihabitantaceae; genus Poriferihabitans. The sequence continues at coordinate 6,137 of VYGS01000139.1, read as the reverse complement.
AGGGAGCAGACCCTGAACCAGCTGCTGGTTGAAATGGACGGTTTCGATGCCAGCGAGGGCGTCATCGTCATTGCTGCCACCAACAGGCCGGATGTCTTGGATCCCGCCCTGTTGAGACCGGGCCGGTTCGATCGGCAGGTCGTGGTGCCGCTTCCGGACATCCGGGGCCGCGAGGCCATCCTCAAGGTTCACATGAAGAAGGTGCCGCTGGCCAAGGATATCGATCCGGCGATCATTGCCCGGGGCACGCCCGGATTTTCGGGTGCGGATCTCGCCAACCTGATCAACGAGGCCGCCTTGCTGGCTGCCCGGCAAGGCAAGAAGCTCGTGAGCATGGAGCAGTTCGAGCTTGCAAAGGACAAGGTGCTGATGGGCGTGGAGCGCCGCTCTATCGTCATGCCCGAGCAGGAGCGAATGAATACGGCCTATCACGAGTCCGGGCACGCTGTTGTCGCCAAGGCACTGCATGAGCACGCCGACCCGGTGCACAAGGTCACCATCATCCCGAGGGGACGCGCCCTAGGCGTGACCATGCAGCTTCCGGAAGAGGACCGATACAGCCACAACCGCGAGTACCTCCTGACCCGCATCGCGGTCTTGATGGGGGGGCGTATCGCGGAGGAGTTGTTCATGGACCAGATGACGACAGGGGCATCGAACGATTTCGAGCAGGCCACGCAGCTTGCCCAGAACATGGTGTCCCGCTGGGGCATGAGCGATGCTCTGGGCACCCGGGTCTATGGCGACAATTCAAGCGAGGTGTTCCTGGGCCGGGAAATGGCGACCCATCGGAACGTCAGCCCGGAGACTGCTGAAAAAGTCGAGCAGGAAGTGACGCGCATCATCTCGCAGGAATATGATCGCGCCAAGCAGCTTCTGATGGAATACCGTGACAAGGTGGAGGTCATGGCGCAGGCATTGCTTGAGTGGGAAACGCTCGATGCAAGCCAGGTTGACGAGATCATGGCCGGAAAGAAACCCACTCCCCCGGCCAATCCCTCCAGCAACGGGTCCAAGCCAAAGCAGGATCGCAAGGTTTCGGACAAGGAGGAATCAGACAAGGGTATTGGCGACAGAGATGTGGAAATGCCGGATGCCCTGTAGGGGCCGCCGGTCCGGCTGATCGTTTTGCGGTAGACAGGATGCCTCCGTCATTGTTCGGAACCGATGGTGTCCGCGGACGCGTAGGGGTCGAGCCCATCACCCCGTCCACGATTCTCAAGCTGGGATGGGCAATCGGCAAGACTCTGGGCACGACCGGCAGTCGGGGAGGGGTACTGATCGGCAAGGATACCCGGATATCGGGGTATCTGCTGGAGTCGGTGCTTGAAGCCGGCTTGTGCTCGGCGGGAATGGACACGGTCCTGCTGGGCCCCATTCCCACTCCGGGCATCGCCTTTCTTGCTCGCAATACCGATGCCCGCGCAGGAATCGTGATCAGCGGTTCCCACAATCCCTATCAGGACAACGGGATCAAGATTTTTTCCTCGTCCGGCGACAAGCTCAATGACAAGGCCATCGGGAGCATCGAGCGAATGATGGAACAGCCGCTCGATTGTGTCGAGGCCCGACAGCTCGGCAAGGCTTCACGCATGGTCGATGCCCGGGATCGCTATATCGAATATTGCAGGACGACGATTGATCCGGAAACAACACTCAAAGATCTTCGGGTCGTTCTGGACTGCGCCAATGGCGCCGCCTATGATGTCGCTCCCCGGATTCTGTCCGATCTGGGGGCCGAGTTGACTGTCATGGGCAATACGCCGGACGGATACAACATCAACCGGCAATGCGGCTCAACAGATTTGCGCGCCCTGCAGTCCAGGGTCCTTGAAAGCGGCGCCGATCTCGGCATGGCCTTCGATGGCGATGCGGATCGGGTACTTCTGGTCAACAGCAAGGGGAATCCGGTCAACGGCGATGAAATCCTGTACGTTCTGACCCGGTATCGACAGCGTACGGGCCAGGTGGGCGGTGGGATAGTCGGGACCGTGCTCAGCAACATCGGCCTTGAACAGTCGTTGAAAGAGTCCGGTATCCCGTTTGTTCGCACCCGGGTCGGTGATCGTTTTGTGCAGGAAGAACTCGTGGCCAGGAACTGGATTCTGGGAGGTGAGGCTTCCGGACACATCATCTGCCTGGACAAGTCCACGACCGGTGACGGAATCGTCTGCGGCCTGGAAGTTCTGGCGGCGATGTGTGAAACCGGAAAGTCTTTGGAGCAGCTTTGCGAGGGAATGACGCTGTACCCTCAGCATGCGGTCAATATCCCGATCGACCCGGACAGTGCCGGGTCCGTTTCCGATCATCCTGTCGTCCTGGACGCGATTTCGGATATTCAAGACATACTGGGAAGCCGGGGGCGGATCGTCTTGCGTCCTTCTGGAACCGAACCGTTGTTCCGGGTCATGCTTGAGGGGGAGGATCCGGACCAGCTCGAATTGCTGACAGACAGGATCGTCGAGGCGATCAACCGAGCGGTTTCAGTCTGAGCGGACAAGCTGGGACAGACCCGAACGGGGAGATGCCGAATTTCTCAAGGGCGGGAATTCTGCTAGAACCATCGGCATGGGATGGTCCGCCAACGGGTCGTGCCTACAATGCGAGAAGCCGGATCGTTCCGGATTTCGGGGGTCGCAAATTCAACCATCAATCTGGACTGCGCCGAGTACCCTACCCGATTGCGGCACTGAATCAAAAGAAATTCCACTTGATTTGGAATATAGATTGCACTATCCTACCTATATCCGCCCCATGGCAGTACGTCTAGCTCCCATCCTGAATCCAGGATCGGCGATCACGAGTGAGACCGATCCCTTGGGGCTTTTTTGTTTCCGGGCTTCGATGTTATGACCAAAGCCGCAATCCTCATTGATGGAGGTTTCTTTATCAAGCGATTGCCTGCCGTCAAGCCTGATGTCACCATGGGCGATACTGAGCAAGTAGCCAATGCGATACAGGAGCTCGTATACAGCCATCTGGACTACCTGAAGAAAGTCTATAGTGTTTCGCATCGTAACCAGCTTCTTTACCGGACTTTTTACTACGACGCCACTCCATACGACCAGAAAGCCCACCAACCTGTCAGCAACAGGTCGCTGGATTTCGCCGTAACAGCTCAAGCTCGATTCCGCAAGGAACTGTTCCTCACTCTACACCGTCTTCCCAATCTTGCTGTCAGGCTTGGAGAAGTGAAGATAGATCGCAACAATCCCTGGGTGCTCAAGCAGGGAGGCCAGAAAGATCTTCTCAATGGGCAACGGTCTCCTGGGGAACTGACCGATGAAGACTTCTCCCCCGCTCTCCGCCAGAAAGGGGTCGATATGCGGATTGGGCTAGATATCGCATCGATCACCCTCAAGAAACAGGCTGATATCATCATATTGGTATCGGGAGATGCGGACTTTGTGCCTGCGGCAAAGATGGCCAGACGGGAAGGCGTAAAATTTGTTCTGGACCCGCTTTGGCATCACATCTCGGATGATCTAGAGGAGCACATAGACCAGTTGAGAAGTGGGTTCCCGAAGCCTAATAGATAAGGAAGATAATAAGGGAACAAGGTAGCCTCAGCAAAATCGAGCGCCCGCCGATGATCGTCGTCAGACCCGCCGCCGCAAGCGATCCGAAAGCGTTTTCGCTTCAACCGAAGCATTTCTACGGCCAATGCCGTCGACGGCTGCGTATTTGCGTTCCACGACAGGACAGAGCGATATAGCAGCGGGGCACTTCACCGCATACGTCATCGTGGGTCGGAGTCGAGCAACGGTTTTCCGGGTTTCACATCAACCGAAAGACAAGTGGTACCCGGAATTCCGGAGTGGTACCGAGGGTCGGATTCGAACCGACACTGGGTTTCCCCAACCAGATTTTGAGTCTGGCGCGTCTACCAATTTCGCCACCCCGGCCCAGACCGTGAAGATATATGGTTTTATGCGGGTATGCAATATTTACTTTCGAGCGCACGGCCCGTTCAATCGGGAACTGCAGTTTGCCTGCAACAGGGTCAGTGATTGAGAATCTGGCTCAGAAACAGCTTGGTCCGATCATGCTGTGGATTATCGAAAAATTCCTGCGGATTGTTTTCCTCGATAATCTCTCCGCCGTCCATGAAAATGACCCGATCTGCGACGGTCTTGGCAAATCCCATTTCATGGGTTACGCAAAGCATGGTCATGCCTTCGGTGGCGAGCTCGACCATGACGTCAAGTACTTCCTTGATCATTTCGGGATCCAGGGCGGAGGTGGGTTCGTCGAACAGCATGACTCGGGGCTTCATGCACAATGAGCGCGCTATGGCCACCCGCTGCTGCTGCCCGCCGGAAAGCTGACCTGGAAACTTGTGGGCCTGATCGGGTATCTTGACCCGTTCGAGATATTCCATGGCAATCGTTTCGGCCTCCTCGCGAGGCGCCTTTCGAACCCAGATCGGGGCGAGAGTGCAGTTTTCCATCACCGTGAGATGAGGAAACAGGTTGAAGTGCTGAAAAACCATCCCGACTTCCCGCCGGACCACTTCCACGTTCTTGAGATCGTTGGTCAATTCGGTCCCGTCGACGATGATTTCCCCCTGCTGATGCTCCTCAAGCCTGTTGATACAGCGGATCATGGTGGATTTTCCGGAACCGGAAGGGCCGCAGATAACGATCTTCTCCCCACGGACGACATCCAGATTGATGTCCTTCAGCGCATGGAACTGTCCGTACCATTTGTGCATGTTGCGGATAGCAATGATGGAGTCGTTTCCGGTGCTTCCGTTTTGTGTTGCAGATGTCTCGTTGTTCATGTCATACCTCATCAACGTTCGTAGCCGGTTGCGAGCTTTTTCTCGAGATACAGGGAATATCGGGACATGCCGAAGCAGGACAGGAAGAAGAATATCGCTACGAACAGGTACATTTCGTTTGCAAGTCCTGTCCATTTCGTATCCGAAAGGGAGGACCTGCCGACTCCGAGCGGGTCGAGCAATCCGATAATGATAACCAGGGTAGTATCCTTGTAAAGCCCGATAAACGTGTTCACGATTCCGGGTATCGAAATCTTGAGTGCCTGGGGCAGGATGATCAGCCTCATCGATGTCCAGTACTTGAGTCCCATTGCGTCAGCCGCCTCGTATTGACCGCGAGGAAGAGCCTGCAGCCCTCCCCGAATGACTTCTGCCATGTAGGCCGAAGCGAAAAGCGTGACCATGATCAGCACTCGCAGAAGCAGATCGAATGACGTTCCTCTCGGAAGGAAGTAATTCAGCATCGTGGAGGCGACAAACAGCAGGGCGATCAGCGGCACTCCGCGAAAAAACTCGATGAAGCTGACCGAGAAGACGCGAACGATCGGCAGGTGGGACTGGCGGCCCAGAGCCAGAACGATTCCGATCGGCAAGGAGAACGAGATTCCGGTCACGCCGATTACCAGTGTCAGCATGAAGCCTCCGAATTCATCGGTGTCGACCGGGGTCAGTCCGAAACCGCCCAGCAACAGCCATCCGGCGACAAAAGGGAAGACGCAGGCGAAAATCAGCCCCTGCTTGCGGAAAGGGCACTGGTCCCAAAGTACCGCCATCAGGGCGACGATCAGCAATACGAACGTCAGGTCAATCCTCCAGCGTTCCTCAATCGGATAGAAACCGTAGGTAAACAGCCTGAAGCGCTCTCCGATGAATGCCCAGCATGCGCCTCCCGCCTTTTCCCTGCATTCGTCACGATTCTCCCCGGTAAACGCAGCATCCAGAAACCCCCATTCCAGTGCGGCGGGGACGAGCTCATAAAGAAACCAGACCGACAGGACAGTGAGAACGATGTTGGTCGGCGAAGACAACAGGTTGGTTCGGATCCAGGCGATCGGGCCGATCGTGCTCCGGGGAGGGGGGAGGTCCGGATGCTCTCCGGGTTTGTAGGCTGGCGGGTTCATCATCGGTTTCCTATCGTTCCACCAGCTTGATTCGCCGGTTGTACCAGTTCATGACCGAAGAGATGAGCAGCGACATGACGAGGTAGAGGAGCAGGACAATGATCATGCACTCCATCTCCCGTCCAGTCTGGTTCAGCGATATGCCGCCGATCGTGGCGACGATATCCATGTATCCGATTGCAACGGCGAGCGAGGAGTTTTTCGTCAGGTTGAGAAACTGGCTGGTCAGGGGA
>VYGS01000032.1:10837-14150 GCA_009841725.1 Gammaproteobacteria bacterium | reverse complement strand
GATTGGACGGCGATGCTCGAGGATTGTGTCTCCGACGCTTCAGCGCATGGCTCGCGGCGGGCTGTTCGATCAGCTGGGCGGCGGATTTTTCCGGTACTCGGTCGACCGGGAGTGGAAGATTCCGCATTTCGAGAAGATGCTGTACGACAACGCCCAGCTTCTCGGCACCTACTGCCACGCTTTCGCGCTTGGCAACACACCCCTGTTGCGACACACCATCGAGCAGACCGCCAACTGGGTCCTGGCCGAGATGCAGGACGACGCGGGTGGCTACATGTCGACACTCGATGCCGATTCGGAAGACGAGGAAGGCAAGTATTACGTCTGGAGCGAGACCGATCTGCGGGCGATCCTGGCCGACGCCCATTATGCCGAACTGGAAGAGCACTACGCCCTGTTCGGAGAGCCCAACTTCGAAGGCCGGTGGCATTTCAACGTCAATCCCGAAATCGACCCCGACACCCTCGCGGAGCATCCCGACTCGAGCCGGCGGCTCCATCAGGCCAAACAGGCGCTGCTCAATGTCCGCAGCACCCGGGTCCGGCCGGGAATCGACGACAAGATACTGACCACATGGAACGGATTGATGATCAAGGGCATGACCCGGGCGGCCCGGACATTGAATCATCCGGGATATCTGGATTCCGCCCGGCGGGCCATCCGGTTCATCCGCGACAACTCCTGGAGCGGAGACCGCTTCATGGCCTGCTGCAGCCAGGGAAAGTCGAGCCTGAACGGCTACCTGGACGACTACGCCTTCATGCTCGAAGGGCTTCTCGAGATGCTCGAGACCGAATGGAGTGCCACGGATGTCGTGTTTGCCGTGCGCATCTGCGACAGGATGCTCGAGCACTTCGAGGACCCTGAAAACGGCGGGTTCTACTTTTCCTCCCACGATCATGAAACGCTCCTTTGCCGACTGAAACCCGGCGCGGACGACGCCATTCCCTCCGGCAACGCCTCGGCCATTCTTGGGCTGCTCAGGCTCGGCGCTCTGGTCGGGGAGCCGCGCTACCTCGAGAGCGCCGACAGGGCCCTGCGCCTGTTCTCGGACGAACTCGAGAGACAGCCTTCGGTAAACGCCTCGATGAATATCGCTCTGCAGTATGCCGTGCGCGGCGCGACGGTCATCGTGCGCGCAACCCGGGAAGAGCAGGAAACCTGGAGGAACGTCCTTGGCAACCGGTTCGACCCACTGGTGAACGCCTACTTCATCGACAGCGAGGAGGTGTGGCTTCCGGGCCAGCTCGCACGCAAAAAGCCGAAGGCGGGGGGCACCGCCTATCTGTGTCGGGGCGCAGCCTGCAGCGAACCCGCGGATTCTCCCGAAGAGCTGCTGGAACAGCTCTCGCTGTCCCGGAGGACGGACTTCCCGTAGGGCCGGTCACCTCCTGCGCATGAGGATGTCCCAGACTCCGTGGCCGAGCCTCCTGCCTCTTCGCTCGAACTTGGTGGCCGGACGAAGTCCGGTGTCCGTGCAGTAGCCCGATTCGGCGGCATTCTCGAGCGCCGGTTCTCTCTGCAGCATGTCCAGGGCCTGCTCGGCGTAGTCCTGCCAGTCGGTGGCGAAATGGAACAGGCCACCGGGCTTGAGCCTGGCGGCCACGAGGCTGACGAAAGCTGGCTGGAGGATCCGTCTCTTGTGATGCCGTTTCTTGGGCCACGGATCCGGAAAGAACAGGCAGATCCGGTCGAACTGCCGGTCTGAGAATGCCCGCGCCAGCAACTCGACCGCATCGCCTTTCATGACTCTGACATTCCCGAGTCCTTCCTCGCGAAGCCGAAGAAGCAGATGCCCGATACCCGGCTCATGAACATCGATCCCGATGAAATTCTCCGATGCGCGGCTCCGGGCCATTTCCACAAGCGCCTCGCCGTCGCCGAAGCCGATCTCAAGCACGAGAGGGGCCGATCGCTCAAACACCCGGGACATGTCGACCTTGTCGTCCTCCCCGGCCGGAACAGGAATCCCGAATACGGGAAGCAGGTCGGAGATCGCCTTGCGCTGTCCCCGCGTCATCCGTCCCGCACGGATCGCGTAACTCCTGACGGACGGAAAACGCTCTGCCTCTCGACGGCCTCGGGTCGGTTTCACCGGTGTCGGCACTGCGCGGTCGGGGCGTTCCGTCAGGCCTGCTCCGGGGCCCGGCGTGTTTCGGAAAACAGCGCCCTTTCGATCAGGCCGATGAGAATCCCGAGTGCCGTGCGCGACGTGTCCGGGGATGCATGGATCAGCTCGCGCATCTCTCAAGCCCCTCGATGATGCGGTGGTGGTAGTCGACGCCGTCGAACCGGGACATTTCCTGAAGGCCGGTCGGACTGGTCACATTGATCTCGATCAGCATGCCGCCGATGATGTCGATTCCGGCAAAATAGAGTCCCTGATCCCGCAGGGCCGGTCCGAGAGCGCGGCAGATTTCAAGATCTCTCGCAGAGAGCGTGGAGGGATTGGGTGTCCCTCCGGCGTCCATGTTGTTCAGCTCCTGCCCGTCCGCGTGCACGCGGAGAATCGCGCCGAGAGGCTCGCCGTCGAGCAGCAGGATACGCTTGTCGCCGTCGGCCGCCGCCGTCAGGTACTCCTGCGCGATGACCCAGTGCCGGTTGTCCCGGACAGCCCCGGCGATCCGCTCGAGCGGATCGCCGGCATTGAAGAACAGGATCCCCTTCCCCCCGAATCCGTCGATAGGCTTGACGGTGATTCTCCCGCACCGTTCCGCAAACCGGACAATCTCGTCGGCATCCGACGTCACCAGGGTTTGCGGCGTCAGGTCGGGAAACTGCAATGCGGCCAGCTTTTCGTTGAAATTCCTGACGCCGGAGGGACGATTGACCACCCGTGTCGTCTCCGGAAGCAAATCCAGAAGCAGGGTGGTATAGAAATACCGCCTGTCCAGCGGAGGATCGGTCCGGATCCACACCACGTCAATGTCCATCATGGAGGCCGATTCGCTGCGGATGGCGGCGAAGGGAAAATCCCCGTCCTCCAGAATGTCCAGCCAGGTCAGATGGCCGTAGAGCCGGTCGTGCTTCGCGTACAGGTCTTTCTGGTCAAGATGGCAGACCTCGTGTCCCCGTTCCGCACACGCTCTCATCAGGAAGTAGGAGGTGTCCTTCCATGGCTTGACCCCCTCGAGAGGGTCCATGATGAAAGCATGCCTCATCGGATTTCAGCGGCACTGCGGCCCGCGGTCAGGATTTCGGATAGCCGATCGACGCGAACGCCTGCGCGATTTCATCGAGAATCACCGGATCATCAATGGTCGCGGGCATCTTCCACGGCGTATTGTCCGCGATCTTCTTCATCGTTCCCCTC
>VYGS01000032.1:5290-10827 GCA_009841725.1 Gammaproteobacteria bacterium | reverse complement strand
GATCCCCTCAGGATTTTTCCCGACCGGGTCTTCGGCAGGCGGTCCACGACGGTGGCCAGCTTGAACGCCGCGACCGGACCGATTTCGCTCCGGACCAGCTGCACGCATTCCGAGACGATCTCCGCGGGATCCCTCTCGACGCCCGTGTTGAGCACCAGGCATCCCACCGGCAACTCCCCCTTGAGATCGTCGCTGACGCCGAGCACGGCGCATTCGGCGACATCCGGATGAAAGGCCAGGACCTCCTCGATCGCCCCGGTCGACAACCGGTGCCCGGCGACGTTGATCACGTCATCGGTTCTCGACATCACGAATACGTAGCCGTCCTCGTCGACATACCCGGCGTCGCCCGTTTCATAGCAGTCGGGAAAGGTCCTGAGATAGGAGTCGAAAAAACGGTCCCGGGCATTCCACAGGGTCGGAAAGGTGCCCGGCGGCAGCGGAAGCCTTGCGACCAGCGCGCCGATCTCTCCGGCTTTGACAGAATTTCCCCCCTCGTCCACGGCCTCCAGCTGCCAGCCCGGCACCGGGCGCGTAGGGGATCCGTCCTTGATGGGGAGCAGTTCGATCCCCAGACAGTTCGAACAGATGGCGGAGCCGGTCTCGGTTTGCCACCAGTGATCGATAACCGGCACGCCGAGGTGCTCCCGAGCCCAGACGAGGGTGTCCGGATCGGTCCGCTCGCCGGCCAGAAACAGGGACTTGAGGGAGGACAGATCGTACTTCCCGACGTACTCGCCCGACGGGTCTTCGCGCTTGATCGCGCGAAACGCCGTCGGGGCGGTGAACAGCACCTTCACGTTGTGTTCGGAGATGACCCGCCAGAACACTCCCGGATCGGGCGTCCCGACAGGCTTGCCCTCGAACACGATGGTCGTGTTCCCGTTGAAAAGCGGCGCATAGACGATATAGGAATGCCCGACGACCCAGCCCACATCCGACGCGGCCCAGTACACTTCCCCCGGATTCATGTCGTAGATATTCTTCATGGTCCACTTGAGCGCCACGATGCCGCCGCCGGTGTCCCGTACCACGCCTTTCGGCTGCCCCGTGGTGCCGGAAGTGTAGAGAATGTAAAGGGGATCGGTCGCGGACACCGGAACGCAATCGGCATCGTCGGCTTTCGCCGCCGCTTCATGCCAGTCGAGATCCCGTCCCGGGATCATCTGCGCTTCGGCCTGGGGCCGCTGGAGAATGATGCAGGAATCCGGCTTGTGCGAAGACAGATCGATCGCGCGATCCAGCAACGGCTTGTATTCCACCACCCGGCCCGGTTCGATGCCGCACGACGCTGCAACGATCGCCTTGGGCTTGCAGTCGTCGATCCGGACCGCCAGTTCATTGGCCGCGAAGCCTCCGAACACGACCGAGTGAACCGCCCCGATGCGGGCGCAGGCCAGCATCCCGACCAGCGCCTCGGGAATCATCGGCATGTAGATGATGACTCGGTCGCCCCGGGAAACGCCCTGTGCGGACAGCGCTCCGGCGAAGCGGGAAACCCTTGCCTGGAGATCCCGATAGGTCAGCTTCTGCTGCGAGTCCGTGATCGGACTGTCGTGGATGATCGCAATCTGATCGCCCCGGCCGTTCTCCACATGGATGTCCACCGCGTTGTAGCAGACGTTGGTGACCCCGCCGCTGAACCATCGGTAGAAGGGAGCGTCCGAATCGTCCAGGACACGGTCCCATTTCTTGTACCAGTGAACGTCCTCGGCCACTTCGGCCCAGAATCCTTCCGGGTCATCGCAAGCCCGGTTGTATACCTCGTCGAATTTCATGGTCATGATTCGTATGGCGATTCAAAATAAATGAAACGATGCCTGATTTCGGCGCCGGATTGTCGTTGTTGTTCCAATGTATTGTAAATCATATGCCGCCCGGTGCGGAGCAGCCGGCGTCACCGCACAGGGATCGCAACGAGACGGGGGTGGCCGCGGACCCGGTAGTCCGGGCGACCCGTCGCATCGAATTCTCCATGACACCTTTCCCGCCTTCGGAATACAATACGGTGTTCCTGAACCATCCGGATTGTCGGAATGCAGTACGAAACCATCATCACCGAACGGGAAGACGACATCAGCATCATCACCTTCAATCGCCCGGAAGCGCTGAATTCGATCTCGGTCAGGCTGAGAGCGGAGCTTGCCGACGCGCTTGAGGACATGTCCGGCGACGGGCGGATCAGGGTCATCGTCCTGACCGGCAGCGAGAAGGCGTTCGCGGCCGGCGCGGACATCAAGGAAATGCAGGACAAGGGATACATGGACATGTATCTGTCCGACAACGCCTCGACGCTGCAGGCCGTCCTTCGCGATTGCCGCAAGCCCGTGATCGCGGCGGTCAGCGGGTATGCGCTCGGCGGGGGTTGCGAACTCGCCATGATGTGCGATTTCATTCTTGCGGCCGACAACGCGAGATTCGGCCAGCCCGAAATCTCGATCGGGGCCCTGCCGGGATGGGGCGGCACCCAGAGGCTGACCGGACTGGTCGGCAAGTCGAAAGCCATGGACATGTGCCTGACCGGGCGGATGATGGATGCCGGCGAGGCGGAGCGCTCGGGGCTGGTCTCCCGGGTCTTTCCGCTCGAGGACTTCATGGACGAGGTGAAGCAGGTGGCGGCCCGGGTCGCCTCGAATTCCGTGCCCGTCGCGATGATGATCAAGGAATGCGTCAACCAGTCGCTGGAAACCAATCTCCAGTCCGGACTGCTGTTCGAGCGCCGGCAGTTCCAGTCGGTGTTCGCCACCGAGGACCAGAAGGAAGGCATGTCGGCATTCGTGGAGAAGCGCCGGCCCGACTGGAAGCATTCGTAGCGCATCCGCGCTCGGGACATTCGATTGATCATGACCGGCCGCAACTGGCGAACACTGCCGATCATCCTGGTTTCCGGCTGCCTGATCGCGATGATCGGCTTCGGAATCCGGGCCTCGTTCGGCCTGTACCTTGAGCCGATGACTTCCGCCAACGGATGGACCCGGGAGGTTTTCGGGCTCGCCATGGCGCTCCAGAACCTTTTCTGGGGCCTCGGGCTGCCGGTCGCGGGCGCTCTGGCCGACAAGCACGGGACCGGAAAGGTCATCGTCGGCGGGGCGATCCTGTACGCCCTCGGCGTCTGGGGCATGGCCGAGTCCGACGGCGTCCTGGCGCTGCAGATGACCGGGGGAATCCTGGTCGGGCTGGGCGTCGCCTTTTCCGCGTTCACGCTGGCCATCGCCGCGATGGTCCGAGCCGTCGGGCCCGACCGGCGGTCCCTGGTCATGGGCGTCGGAACGGCGGCGAGTTCCTTCGGACAGGTCGTCTTCTCCCCGGTCAGCCAGGGTTTCATCTCGTCCTTCGGCTGGTTCAACACGCTTCTCCTGTCCGCCCTGGTCGTGCTGATCATGGTTCCGCTGGCCCTTTGTCTTCCGACCTCTTCCAGGACTCCCGACTCGTCCGACGACAGCGACCAGACATTGCGCGAAGCGGTTGCCGAGGCCTTGCGCCACAAGGGCTATGTGCTGCTCACCTTCGGGTTCTTCGTCTGCGGATTCCATGTCGCCTTCATCACGGTTCACCTGCCCGCCTATGTCAAGGACCTGGGAATGGATCCCCTCATCGGCGCCTATTGCATCGCCATCATCGGCATCATGAATATCGCCGGCTCGATCGGCTCCGGCATCGCCGGTCAGAAATGGAGCAAGAAATACGGCCTGAGCACGATCTACTTCGGCCGCAGCATCGTCATCCTGGCTCTCCTGATGGCGCCCAAGACCCCCGGCGTGATGTTCCTGTTCGCCGGCGCGATGGGCATACTCTGGCTGTCGACCGTTCCCCTGACGACCGGAATCATCGCCCAGGTCTTCGGTATCCGGTACATGGCCACCCTGTTCGGAATCGTGTTCCTGAGCCACCAGATCGGCAGCTTCATGGGAGTCTGGCTGGGCGGGCGGATCTTCGACCAGACCGGATCCTACGACGGCATGTGGTGGGCCGGCGTGGCGCTGGGGGTGGTCGCCGCCATCATCCACCTTCCGATCAACGAGAAACCGCTGGTACGTTCGCCGGTCGGTCTGTCCCGGCGCGAATCGGCCGGGGCGGCCTGATGCGGGTTTGCTTCCGAGCGCGAGCGCGTCGAGCATCTATTCATGGAATATGAGAAGATGCGGGAACCCCTGAATGCTGCAACGAAAGCGACCTCAGGGAGAAGTAGGCGACGGCGATCAGGTGGTTGAGGCACCGATTCACCAACATGGCAATGGAGGGAGATAATGAACGACCCTCATGTGGTGGCTCTGATGTACCGGATTCGCCATGACGGCACGATTGACTACAGCAGGGCAGAACGCCTGGAGCGGGATGAACCGAAATTTCGCCTGACTGTCGAAAAGAAAGAAGTCAGGTTCGAGTTCAAGGAGCACTTCAGTACGGAGCAACAGGCCCGGGAAACCATTGGGGACTACATCCGGATTTGGGAGTTCGATGCCACTCTGAAATACGGCAATCCCGATTCGTTCCGGCTTGAATTCGTGACGGCTAAGATCATCGATCGAAACCCTTCACCAGACTGTGCCGGAGTTGTCGAGATATTTGAGAAGATCCACGTATCGGATTCGTTGAAACTGACTCTATCAGTCTCGAAGTACCCTTCGCCACCGTCAGACATCGCTCTCAATCCCGAAGCTGAAACGATGTATCAACGATACATGGGCTACCTCCAGCAACGCGAACCACTTCCGGGTATGGCGTACTTCTGCCTTCCCATACTGGAAGATCCGCCAACAGCGGATTCAAAGAAGAGATGTTCTAGTGGCAAGCGCAAAGATGCCGCCGAGAGATTCGGAATCGACGAAAACGTGCTCGACAGGATTGGTGAACTTTCCTCGACGAAAGGAGGAACGGATGCGAGGAAGTGGAAAGGAACGAATCAATCCTTGAGTTCCAAGGAACACAAATTCCTTGATTGCGCCGTAAAAGCGATCATACGTCGGGTTGCAGAAAGGGAGCACGCAGGAATCGGCAACTTGCCAAAATTGTCGTTGTCGGATTTACTTGATGACGAGGTATCTGCAGGTGTATAAAATCGGATGAAGCCAACTGCATACATTGAAACTTCGGTCGTCAGCTACCTGACGGCAAGACCATCGCGGAATATGGTGGCCGCTGCGTACCAAGCGATCACGCGCGAATGGTGGTGCAATGCGCCCGACCAGTTCGATCTCGTTGCATCCCAGCTGGTTGTTGTGGAAGCCAGTTCGGGTGACCCCGAGGCAGCACAGGCCCGGTTGAAGACGCTCGAAGCGGTCTCACTGCTTGATGCAACTCCGGAAGCGGAGAATCTGGCGCAAGCCCTTGTCGACCTTGATGCGGTTCCGCGTCAGGCCGCAGAAGATGCGGCGCACATCGCCATTGCTGTGACGAACGGAATCGATTTTCTGGTAACATGGAATTTCAGACATATTGCCAATGCAACGATGCGCTCACGAATCGAGCGCATATGTCGACAAGCGGGCTATGAACCACCAGTGATCTGCACACCGAACGAACTTATGGAGGCGGAC
>VYGS01000032.1:0-5280 GCA_009841725.1 Gammaproteobacteria bacterium | reverse complement strand
GATCCGATCATCTCCGAGGTCAGAGCCGTGCGCGACGCACATGCGGCCCGTTTCGACTATGATCTAGCAGCAATCTTTCAGAACATCCGGGCAATGCAGGATAAATCCGGGAGGAAGTATGTCCGCTTTCCTGCACGATCTGCCATCGCATCGGATTCCGAATACGGTCTGAGTGGCGTCAGAATCGTTCAGGGCGCTACGGATTCAAAGTCGTCTTGACAGTATATTTCTGATTTACAGAGATTTATTTCAAAAGGTTTATCGATCTCAAGAGCGATCGCGCGCGCCTAAGGCGAAAACCGCCCTTCATATTGACTGCTGAACAGGGCCTGTCAAAACTTCCGCGCATATCTGGAAACTAGCCGAAACTGACGACCTGCCTCGGGTCGGCAAAACTCGGCTGAAGGCCACTCTGTCGTCACAATGATTGCATATGACCCAAACACCACTTCCGTCAACCGGAAAACGGGCTGGGACAGAAAACCGCCGATCCGCCTGTTTCCGGAGAAATGCAGGAGGTGAGAAACCCTGGTGAAATCCCTTGCTCATTCGCAAAACCCTTGCTGTACCATATCCGAAACAGGCTTGCCATCCACTTTTCACATGGCGATACTAAACAGCGGATCGATTTTCATGTTCAGTGAGAAACGGAATAGATCGATTCTCAGTCCACAACACCAAAAGTACGGGGTCCAATTATGACTGCACGTGTAGCCGTTATCGGCGCCGGTCCAAGCGGCCTGGCGCAACTTAGAGCCTTCCAGTCGGCCAAGAGCAAGGGGGCGGATATTCCTGAAATCGTCTGTTTTGAAAAACAGGAAAACTGGGGAGGCCTCTGGAACTACAGCTGGCGTACCGGCCTTGATGAATACGGCGAACCCGTACATGGGGGAATGTACCGGTATCTCTGGTCGAACGGCCCGAAAGAAGGACTCGAATTCGCGGACTATTCCTTCGAGGAGCATTTCGGAAAGCCGATCGCGTCCTATCCGCCGCGGGCCGTCCTGTTCGACTATATCGAAGGCCGGGTGAAGAAGGCCGACATACGGCACTGGATCCGGTTCCGGTCGACCGTCCGCCACGTCACCTACGACGACGCGTCCGGCAAATTCACCGTGGTGGTCCACGACAACAAGGAGGACCGCGACTACTCTGAAGAGTTCGATTACGTGATCGTCGCCACCGGGCACTTCTCGACGCCGAACGTTCCGGAATTCGAGGGGTTCAACACCTTCAACGGACGGATTCTCCATGCGCACGACTTCCGGGATGCGCTTGAATTCAAGGACCAGGACATCCTGATCATCGGCACCTCCTACTCGGCCGAGGATATCGGCTCGCAATGCTGGAAATACGGCTGCCGCTCGGTCACCGTCTCCCACCGCACCGCGCCGATGGGATACAAGTGGCCCGACAACTGGAAGGAGGTGCCCCTGCTCAAGAAGGTCGAGAAGAACACCGCGACCTTCATCGACGGCAGCACCGCCGACGTCCAGGCCATCATCCTGTGCACCGGATATCTGCATCATTTCCCGTTCATGGACGAGACGCTCCGGCTCAAGACGAACAACCGGCTCTATCCGGTCGACCTCTACAACGGCGTGGTCTGGACGGCCAATTCCAGGCTGATGTATCTCGGGATGCAGGACCAGTGGTACACCTTCAACATGTTCGACGCCCAGGCCTGGTATGCCCGGGATCTGATCATGGGAAGGCTGGGACTCCCCAGTCGGAAGGAGATGGACGAAGATATCGACAAATGGCGGGCAGATGAGGACAATATCGCCGACGATTACGGCGCGATCGAGTATCAGGGCCAATATACCAAGCACCTGATGGCGATGACCGACTACCCGCCCTTCGACATCGAGGCCTCGAACAAGGCGTTCTTCGCATGGAAGAAGCACAAGAAGCAGAACATCATGACTTTCCGGGACAACGGATACGTGTCCCCGTTGACCGGCAGCATGGCGCCGGCCCATCATACCCCGTGGGTCGACGCACTGGATGATTCCCTGGAAAGCTACCTCCAGACCGAATGACGATCCAGGCTGTCCTCCTGAACCGAAGCCCGCCTCGCGCGGGCTTTTTTTCTGACCCGGTCCCGGCCTGCTGCCGGGGTACCGCCCGCCGATGCCGTCGCTCAGCGTGCCAGCAGCAACACCTCGAACAGGTTTCCTCCCCGGCCGCCCCATGCGGGATAGCGTTCCCGGCTCGTGACGCGGCGGGCAAACTCCCGGTGCCCGAGGCGCCGCCCCCGGTCGTCGAAGATTTCATACCTGGCCACCGACCGGACAAGCCGGTCGATGTCGGAGCCGGACGGGAAGTACGGGACATGCACCGACAGGTGAACCGCCCGGTTCACCGATGCCAGTTCCGACAACCCGTCTCCCATGAGCGCCTCGGCCCCCTCGATGTCGATCTTGACGAGATCGGCGTCCCGGATGCCCTGCGACTCGACCAGATCCGAAAGCGTGGTGACCGCAACCGTGAAGTCGTCGCCCGCCAGCCCGCTCATGCTGGTGTCCGACACGCCCTGCGGCAGGCCCATGGGCATCGTTCCCTCGCGCCCTCCGACAGCAAGGTTCAACGCTTCCAGGGCGCAAGCGGTACCGGGGTTGTCCTGGCGGATTCGCGACAGGGCGGCAAAACTGTCAGGATTGGGCTCAAGCGCCACCACTCTCGAAGCCCCGCAGACGAGCGCGTACAGCACGGTCGGACCGATCCAGGCCCCGATATCGAGCACCAGAGCACCGGGCCTGACGAACTGCCGGTAGATCCGCTCGGTATGGAGCTCCCAGCCATCGGCGAACCGGTGCCAGAAGTCGTGATGCGGCACCCGCGCCTCGATCCGGCCTATCGAAACCGTTCCCGACCCCTTGCCGTCCCGGCGATAGCCTCGATGCCACGGATCCGCGTTCGCCGCCTCCAGCCTGCACCGGGGGTGCTCTGCCCAATCGCCCGGATGGCGGGTATTCCACGTCCTTGCAAAACGCCTGCGAACCCACCCGGCGACGCTCCGGTCCCTGCTTTTGAATTTCAGATTGTCCACATGATTCTCCGCGAGGCGGCCGACGCATTACGATCGTTTTCCGGTTTCCGGTCCGAATCGATGCCGCCCTTGCCGATTCGCCTGAAATGGTATTATCCTCCCGAATGCGGTTTGTTCAAGACGTTCCGGGTCGTCCGGAAAATTCCGGCGGCATGATCCGGGCCTTCGGGGAACGGACCGCCTGTTCAGGCGATCGCCTCCGACGGCCGCACAAGCGGAAGGAGAGCGGCCAGCCGAGCCAACGCCACATGACGAATGACCATGACCGAAACAACCGAAAATTCCCGAAGCGCCCTCGAGTGGGGGATCGACAACGACTACAGCCCCCTGCATGACGTGCTGCTCGGACACCCCGACCACTATCGCTGGGTGGATGCCGGACCGATCATACGGCGCACACTGCAGAATCAGGCGCAGACCGGTGTCGTCTTCAGTCTCGAGGCCGCCCTGGCCCAGCACGCCGAAATGGTGGGCATCTACGAGAGCGCCGGCGTGAGATGCCATTATC
Organism: Gammaproteobacteria bacterium; assembly: GCA_009841725.1. GTDB lineage: Bacteria > Pseudomonadota > Gammaproteobacteria > Arenicellales > Poriferihabitantaceae > Poriferihabitans. The sequence goes on along the minus strand of VYGS01000032.1, from coordinate 1,720 downwards.
TGGATGCCGACGAAGCGCTGCACCGAAACTTCTTCGCCCGGGATTCGAGTGCCATGACCCCCTGGGGCGCCCTGATCTGCCATATGCAGTTGAAATGCCGGCGCGCAGACTACGTGACGGCAATCAAGTTCTACCGGGACAACGGGATTCCAATCTGGAACCATGCCACGGCCGGACATTTCGAGGGGGGCGATTTCGTGATCCTGGAGCCCGGCTGCGTTCTCATCGGCTATTGCGGGGAGCGCTCGGAACAGGAAGGCGCCGAGCAGGTGGCGGCCTGGGTGCGCCAGGAAGGATGGGAAGCGCAGGTGGCGCCGATCTCGCGGGAGTTCGTGCACATGGACGGACTCGTGGTCCCGCTGGCGCCCAAGCTGCTTGTCGCATGCCTTGACGCGCTTGAGGACTGGGTCGTCTCGTGGCTGCGCGCCAGGGGATTCGAGTTTGTCGAAGTCGGCTATGCGGAAGCGAAAAACCTCGGCGTGAACCTGGTTGCCCTGGGCAACGACCGGGTGCTGTCGATGAAAAGCAGCCCGACGCTGAACAGCAAGATGCGGGCTCTCGGTTTCGAGGTGTTCGATCCCGACATGTCGATGTTCACGCTGGGCGGGGGCGGCGTGCACTGCCTGTGCCAGGCCCTGAGGCGGGATCCGGCGGGATAAATTCCGGACGCCGGAGGGAGATTCGGAAAGTCCGGCGTTCCGGTCAGGCCTCCCTCGCATTCCGGGCCGGGCTCCTGTCGCGTGTCCGTCCGCGGCAGGATTTCCGCAAGGTCGGCGTCACTCCTCCGTCTCGAGGCCCATTTGCCAGAATCCGACCTCAAGCCGGGTCGCCGTCGCAAAACGTCCTGACAGGGCCTCGAAACGCGGCTGTCCGGCCCAGTCCCGGCCCATCCGGTGCTCCAGCGCCCCGTCGATCAGGGCGCCGACATCCCGGCACAGCGACTGGTATTCCTCGCCGCCATAGGTTTCGATCCAGTCCGCATACGGTCCGCCCGAGCCGTTCAGCCTCGCCCCGATTTCCCCATAGCCCAGGGCGCACGGTGCGAGCGCGGCCATGAGGTCGAGAAAATCGCCCGAATAGCCGGCCTCGAGGACATAGCGCGTATACGCCAGATTGGCCGACGCTTCCATCGTCGCCTCGAGCTGTTCCGGATCGATTCCCTCGCGTGCGCAGATCTCGACATGCAGGGGCATTTCATGATGGATCAGCGCGTGGACCGCGGCCGACGCGGCCCGCATCTCCGCCAGCGTGTCCGCCTTGACCGCCGCCAGCGCCCAGGCCCGGGAGTAATGGATCAGGAACACGTAATCCTGCCTGAGATAGTGCAGGAACTTCTCGCGCAGCAGATCGCCGGTGCGAATCCCCTCGACAAACGGATGGCCGACATAGGCCGGCCACTTCGGCGAGGCATCCCGCCACAGGGCGAATGCCCGGCCGTAACTGGGCCGCGTCACGACCGGCTTCCGTCCTCGATCTCGCCCCCGACCGCCCGCATGACCAGAGTCTGGAAATGATGGACGGCATGTTCGGAAAGCTCGGTCAGATCCCGGTCGATGATGAACCGGCCCTGGTTGTAGCCCTTCGACCTCAGCCCTCTCTGGACGCTTTCACACAGGGCGATGTCCTCGGGCTGCAAAACGTCCTTCTGGTATTTCATCGCGTCACGGTGCTGCGGCGTCGGTTCCGCCTAGGGCAGGAACCAGTCCTGGAATTCCAGCGT
>VYGS01000022.1:10619-14160 GCA_009841725.1 Gammaproteobacteria bacterium | reverse complement strand
CAGCATGATTGTTCGCATGAGCGTGATTTTATTATGAGTTTGCCGAATCGCAATGCCCGCCGTGCATTATTTTCGATGCCTGTCGCCGCATGGATTCGCAACGGCGATGCCGGTCGGAGCGCTTCCTTCGATTTTCATGGAAAGAAAACATCATTTTTTAAAGAGCGGACTTGTTATAATTTCTGGATTCATGAAGATATCCATTTCGTTGGGAAACAGGCTTTATGGTGACAATTCGTTTATCGCGGGGCGGTTCGAAAAAACGCCCGTTCTATTCGATTCTGGTTGCGGATCAGCGACGATCGAATCGAGGAAGATTCATTGAACGGGTCGGCTACTTCAACCCGATGGCTCCGGATTCGGACAAGAATCCTGCGTTGAGGCTTGATGTCGATCGGGTGGAGCATTGGCTCTCCCGGGGCGCAAGGATGAGCGACCGGGTCAACCAGTTGTACAAGTCGGCGAAATCGGTGGATGCCGCCGGATCTTGAGGAGACGTCCGCGGGCAGTCGGGCTGGAGAGGTTTGAACGACCCTGGGCCGATCCGGGAGCCGATCGTCATCGGCCGGATTGTCGCCCATCATGGCCTGAAGGGCTGGGCAAGGATTCAATCCTATACTCGCCCTCGGGAACAGATCAGCGAATATGAAACGGTTCTGATCGGCAGGGGGGGCACCTGGCAGCGGCTCGAGATCGAGGGCTACAGGCAGCAAAGCCGCCACGTGCTGATGCGAATCGACGGTTGCAGGACCCGTGAGGATGCCGAAGAGTTTATCGGCTCCGACATCGGTATTGAATACGGGCAGCTGTCCGAGTTGCCCGAAGGAGAGTATTACTGGATCGACCTGATCGGCTTGAACGTGGTCGGCACGAACGGCTCGGAACTTGGTACGGTATCGGGAGTCATGGAAACCGGGGCCAACGATGTGCTGGTGGTGCGAAAGCGTTCAAGTCGGGGCAAGGAGAGGGAAGTCCTGATTCCCTGGATTTCCGGTGTCGTGACGGATGTGAGTGTTGGCGACGGGTTGATCGTTGCGGACTGGCAGGAGGACTTCCTGTGATTCGGCTGTCCTTTGGGGGCAAGAAAGGTGGAGATCGGTATCGTTACCATTTTTCCGGAGATCTTCGGTGCAGTAAGCGGGTTCGGAATGACCCGGCGAGCGCTGGAATCGGGAAACCTGGCTTTCAGCGTATTCGATGTCCGGGATTATGCGTCGGATCGTCGCCGGACGGTGGATGATCGCCCCTACGGGGGAGGGCCGGGAATGGTGCTGACGCCGGGTCCTCTGGCAGAGTGTATTGATGCCGCAAGGCAGAAGGTCTCCGGACCGGTGGTGTATCTGACGCCACAGGGGGAACAGTTCGATCAGGGCACAGCCAGGGAGCTTGCGGGACTGTCCGGACTGATCCTGCTGTGCGGGCGATACGAGGGTGTCGACGAGCGGATCGTCGAGACCCGGGTTGATAGAGAAATCTCTATCGGGGACTACGTCCTTTCGGGCGGGGAGTTTCCGGCCATGGTGATCGTTGATGCCGTCGCCCGGTTGCTTCCCGGAGTGGTGGGCAACGAGAAGTCCGTATTGGAGGATTCGTTCAATGAAGGGATGCTTGATTGCCCTCATTATACGAGACCGGAGAATTTTGAAGGACTCGATGTTCCGAAGGTCCTGTTGTCGGGCAATCACGAGGAGATCAGGCAGTGGCGGATGGAGCAGGCGTTGGAGCGGACCCGTGTCAGGAGACCGGATCTGGTCCGAAGCGCGGGGCGTTCCGAAACGGAGAATTGAAAGAGTTTTTGTGCGTCGTGCACAGTCAAGAGCGGGAGAGACAATGATATGACGAACATCATCGACCAATTGGAAACCGAACAGATGCGTTCAGACATCCCGGAATTCTGGCCGGGTGACCAGGTTCGCGTCCAGGTCCGGGTCAAGGAAGGCAACCGGGAACGCCTGCAGGCTTATGAAGGGGTGGTTATCGCAAAACGGAACCGGGGTCTGAACTCGTCCTTTACGGTACGCAAGATCGCGAGCGGTGAAGGTGTGGAGCGGGTTTTTCAGACACACAGCCCTCTGATCAGTGAAGTCAAGGTCCTGAGACGGGGAGATGTCCGCAGGGCCAAGCTCTATTATCTCAGGGATCGATCGGGCAAGGCGGCCAGAATCAAGGAAAAGATTCGGCGCTGATTCCGGATCGGGATTATGCCGAGGCATCGTGGACGCGATTTTCCGGCGATTCGGAAAGCGTTCCGCCTGTTTCAATGCTTCCTGGTGCTCCCGGTTCTTCTGGGCACCGGAGCCGTCACGTCCTGGCCGGTGTTCGCGGACACCCTCTACCGGGACGGTGCGCACGGCCTGACTGCCGATCTGCAGATGGTCCGGACACTGATCCGGGCGGGTGTTCTCGATCTCGCCGAATCGACCCTTGAAAACCGTTCTCCTCCGGCTCTCCCCACGGAGGAATGGCTTGCCTGGGAGCGCCAGCTCTGGTCGCTCTACGCCTACCGGGGCAAGTGGCTAAAGCTCTATGAGCGATCCCGCACGATTCCTCCCGCATTTCCCGCGGAGATTCAAAATGAGGCCGATCGGCAGGCGGCCATCGCCCTGCTCGAGCAGGGCCGGGGCGCACAGGCCAGGCGGATTCTCAGAAAGCGCATTGTTTCGGCCGGTGATTCGGAAAACGACTTTCGGGATATCCGCACCCTGATTGTCGAGAGCTACATGGTCGACGGCATGCTGGAGGATGCCGCATCGGCCATGTCGAGGTACCAGCACGACTACCGGGCCCGGACGGAGGACTGGGTCTTTCTCAGTGCCGGAATCCATTTGGCGCTCGGACAGCCGGAAGAGGCGATCAATCTGCTGGCGCCCCTTGATTTCCCGAGAGCGAAACTGCTGAATCTCTATGCCCGGCTGGTTCACGGCTCGATCTCGCCTCCTCAGGGCCTGGAACGGTTGCAGGACATCATGCATTCGAGCCGACTGGACAATACCCGGACGGGACTGAGAGACGAGGAGGCGGCAGCGGTGTCGGTGTATCTTGGCCAGCGCATCGACACGGCCCGCTATCTGGACGAACTGGAACGCTACCTGGTCCTGACAGGTGCTCCGCACCGGTCGAGAGACGGCGTCTTTCCGTCCTACAGTCTGCCGGATCTTCTGAAGGCGTATGGCCGTCACGCCCTCGACATCATCAACAGCCAGGGCTTCCTGGATGATGAATTCGGCAGGATATTGAATTTCGCGGTCAGCCTGCCCGACACGCAACTGATCGACAAGAAGGTCCTTTACGGGTATCTTCTGCAAAACGTCAAGGACCGAATCCTGCGATCCCATGTCAGCAGCCTGTTTGTCGACGCGCTCATCAAGTCCCAGAGCGTGGGGATCATCCCCCACCTTTTCGGACAGGACAATCCGTTCGGCCAGCTTCTTCTGATCGGAGACGTCGGCCTTGCCGTATCGAATCATGCGATCGAGGCGGGAAACATCCAGCTCGCCGCCCAGGTTATCGACAGCCTCGTCGAGCCCCCGTCGGACATGGC
>VYGS01000022.1:0-10609 GCA_009841725.1 Gammaproteobacteria bacterium | reverse complement strand
GCCCCGGACCTGTGGGCGCTTCACGTTTCAAGGGTCTCGATCATGGCCGGACGATTTGCCGCGGGCGGGCAGCAGCTCAGGCGATGGATCGTCGAACAGGCAGAAATGTCGCCCGAGGCCATCGACATGGTTTTGCAGCCGGTGTTCGATCTGCAAAAGGCCGGTCAGCACGATTATGCCCTGGAGTTGTTCGGCCTGTTGCGCTCGAAGGTCACGACCGAACGGCATGAGCGGGAATTGGCATACTGGATCGGCGAGTCGTATCAGGCGACACGTCAATACCTCAAGGCGGCCGATCATTTTCTTTATTCCGCACTGCTCAAGGGCGACGGGTACGACCAGTGGGGCCAGTCGGCCCGCTACCGGGCGGCGCAATGCCTGGAATCCGCCCGGCTGATGGCGGATGCCAGGACGCTTTATGAAAATCTTCGCGACCGTACGGACAACGAGGGCAGACGGGCGCAACTGGATCAGAAGATTCAGCTGCTGCGACTTCTGGAGTCGGGCGCTGGCACCGGAGCGGACACGGACTCGCTGTGAGGTGAGCGGTGAGCGACTTCCCTGCAGGATTGCCGGATCACTTCGGTGCGGCGATAGAACGGTTCCTGGATGCGGTCTGGCTGGAGTCCGGCTTGAGCGACAATACCCTTGCCGCCTATCGGCGGGATCTGGTGCACTTCGGAAACTGGGCCGACGAGTGCGGAATTGATCCGATCTCGCCTTCCGCGGAAGCCATTTCCGACTATCTGGCTTATAGAACCGAGCATTCATCCGCCCGCACCGCCGCCCGGTCGTTGTCCGGCCTGAAGCGGTTCTACCGCCATCTGATCCGGGAGAAGATCATCCGGCATGACCCCTGCGCGGACACGGTGTCTCCATCGTTGCCGAAAAAACTGCCCAAGACATTGTCCGAGGACGATGTGTCCAGGCTGCTTGGGGCACCCGACGTCTCGACACCGCTGGGCATCCGGGACCGGGCCATGATCGAGACCCTCTACTCCACCGGCATGAGGGTTTCGGAACTGGTCGGCCTCAAGGTGAACCAGGTCGATCTCGAGGTCGGCGTGTGCAAGATAACCGGCAAGGGAAACAAGGAAAGGCTTGTTCCGCTCGGCGAACATGCCACGGACTGGATCCGGACCTACATGCAGGAGGCACGGGGCAATATCCTCAAGCGCCGGACAAGCAATGCGCTGTTTCCAAGCACGCGGGGCAGGGGCATATCGCGCCAGGGCTTCTGGCAGAATCTGAATCGCTACGCAGTGGTGGCCGGCATCCAGGCCACGATTTCGCCACATACCGTGAGGCACGCTTTCGCCACCCACCTGCTCAATCACGGAGCCGACCTGAGAAGCGTGCAGATGATGCTGGGACACTCCAACCTGTCGACAACCCAGATTTATACCCACGTTGCACGGGCCCGGATCCGGAAATTGCATGAAATGCATCATCCGAGAGGATGAATAGATGCTGTTTTTGATCGGACTGAATGTCAAAATAAAGACCGTCGTCCTATCGGAGTCATTCAGGGGTTATTCGCATGCAGGGGTTTACGGAACAGCCTACCCGGGATGAGCCCATGATCGGACTCGATTCGATTCGGGAGATATGTTCCGGTCTCGACGCCTCGCGCCGGAGCCTTGGCGAGGAGACGGCTGCCATCCTGCACGAGATTGGTGCCGGACCATCAACCGTTGCGGCCGGCTATCTGGCGGCAATCGGTCCGATTCCGCCTGCCGAGTATGATCGGCTGGCGGAGGTCTCAAGCCGCTCTCTCGTGGCGCTCTACAGGAGTTCCATGGTTCTGAACGACCTGTCGGCCGCCGAGCAGAATCTGTCCGCAAAGAATGGCGGTTTCAAGCCGATCGAGGAAAATCTGCGAAAGATGCTGATCGCCATGGTGGACGATGGCCGGGTCGTTCTCGTCGGCCTCGCCCTGCAGCTGGCCAGGCTGAAACTGGGCAAGGACAGTCCGAAAGAGGATTGCCGGCGTCTGGTGCACGCGACCCGGGAGATTTACGCGCCGCTTGCCAATCGGATGGGCGTCTTCCAGCTCAAGTGGCAGCTGGAGGATCTTGCCTTCAGGTATTCGGAACCGGAGGCCTACGGGCATCTTGCCCGGTTGCTGAAGGAAAAGCGGCGGCAACGGGAGCGCTATCTCGAAGAGGTGGTCGAGGAAGTCCGGTCCGGTCTTTCCCGCATTGTGCCGGAGGTCGAAGTGTACGGCCGCCCGAAGCACATCTACAGCATCTGGAGGAAAATGAATGAAAAGGGACTCGAGTTCGACCAGCTGTGGGACATCCGGGCGATCCGGATTCTGGTCGGCACGGTCGATCAATGCTACCAGTGCCTGAGTTTCGTGCACGGCAGATGGGATCATTACGCGGAAGAATTCGAGGACTACATCGCCGTGCCGAAAAAAAACGGGTACCGCTCCATTCACACGGTGGTAAACGGCCCGAAGGACGAAACCGTCGAGGTGCAAATCCGGACGTTCGACATGCACCAGGAAAGCGAACTGGGACTGGCGGCGCACTGGCGTTACAAGGAAGGCGTCCGCCAGGATGTCAACATCGAAAGCAAGATTGTCTGGCTCAGGGAACTGATCGAATGGAAAGACCAGGTCATCAGGTCCCGGAGCGCGGATTCGGGGCGTCAGTCCGGGAAGCCGGAAGACGGGGCATCGCAGGCGCACCGGGACGACAGGGTGTACGTATTCACCCCGCAGGGAAAGGTCATCGACCTGCCGGCCGGATCGACTCCGCTCGATTTTGCATACACCATCCATTCCGAGATCGGCCACAGGGCCCGGGGCGCTCTCGTGGACGGCAAGATGGTGGCGTTGCACACGCGCCTCGAGACCGGAAACCGGGTCCAGATCCAGACCGTGAAGTCGGGAGGCCCGAGCCTGGACTGGTTGAGAAGCGATCGCAGTTATGTCCGGACAACCCGTGCAAGACAGCGGATACTTCAATGGTTCAAGCACGAGGAATACGACCGGAACGTCTCGGTCGGCCGGGGATTGCTGGAGCGGGAACTGGGAAGACTGGGTCTGGTCGACCTGTCCTTCGAGAAGATCAACCAGCACACTCCCTACCGCAAGGTCGAGGACCTGTTTGCGGCAATCGCGACCGGCGATTACAAGCTGTCGAAGGCCTTGCAGCCGTTCAGGCCGGCTGTGAAACCCGAATTTCCCGAGCGTCCGGTTTCCAGGCGTTCGGGAAGCAAGGCAGACCGGGCCGAACGAAGTCGCTTCATCGTGCAAGGGATCGGGAACCTGATGGTGCGCCAGGCGAATTGCTGCAGCCCGGTGCCCCGTGAGCGGATTGTCGGCTACATCACCGCGGCGCACGGCATCACGGTGCATCGGCAGGATTGCGGCAATATGACCCGGCTCTCGGAATCCCGCAAGGAGAGGCTGATCGAGGTGGAGTGGGGCGATTTGTCCGGCGGGGCCTATACCGCGATGGTGCAGGTCGTGGCGTATCCGCGCGGGAATTTTCTCACGGATGTCCACGATGTGCTCAAATCCAGAAAGATCGAACTGCTGGCAGTGGATACCCGAACGGACGAGAGGGAGAACATCATGCATTTCGCCATCCAGCTTTCGGTTCCCGAAGGAGTCCGGTTCGAGACCGTGCTCAAGGAACTCAGGTCCATTCGCGACGCGCTGGACGTCAGGCGCGCCGAATGAGAAATACGTGAATTCCGGCATCGATTCGCTCGTCGGAACTAGGTAAAATACGCTTCAGACTGAATTCAGTTCCATCTTCCCATATCACTTCCTTCGGTATGACCAGAATCCTCGACCGATGTATCATGGGTAAAATGCATACTGGAATCCGAGATCATGTCGGAAATTGTGCATATCAGGATTTCAAGTCCTGATATGCACACAGCTTTATGCCTGAATGATCCCTCGTCGTTTGTCCCGAAATATGAAGCTTGTGCTGGGTCCTGTCGTGGAGAATACAAGCTTGGAAGAGTTGCTGGCTGACAGCCCGCGCGATTGCTTCCGTATTCTGGATGAGGATCGCGAATGGCTCGGTGTCAAGCCTGCCGGCAAAGAAGATTGATGTACGTGCCAGCCAGAGCGATATTGTCTGGCTTAACTTCGAGAGATTTCGTGGCAAAGGGTATCGGGCGTTGCCGCGCCGCCGTTTCATGCGCTGTCTGGGTCAAGCGATCCGGGCGACCGTGTCGCCACTCAGCATCTTTGTCAGAAAATCCCCGGTGTAGGACCGCCTCGTCCGGCTGACTTCTTCGGGCGTGCCCATTGCAACGACCTGTCCGCCGTTGTCTCCGCCCTCGGGTCCGAGATCGATGATCCAGTCTGCGGTCTTGATGACATCGAGGTTGTGTTCGATCACGATGATCGTGTTTTCCTGGTCGCGCAGACGGTGCAGAACGGAAAGCAGTTGACGGACATCCTGAAAATGCAGGCCGGTTGTCGGCTCGTCCAGGACATAGAGCGTCCGGCCGGTATCGCGTTTCGACAGCTCCTTTGACAGCTTGACCCGCTGGGCTTCGCCACCGGACAGCGTGGTGGCGCTTTGGCCGAGCGTAATGTATCCGAGTCCGACATCCAGCAGGGTGTCCAGCTTTCGCCGGATCACGGGAATGGCCGAGAAAAACTCCGACGCCTCCTCCACGGTCATCTTGAGCACTTCGCTGATGTTCTTGCCCTTGTACCTGACTTCCAGGGTCTCGCGGTTGTAGCGCTCTCCCTTGCAGACGTCGCAGGGTACGTATATGTCCGGAAGGAAATGCATTTCAACCCGGATCAGGCCGTCTCCCTGACAGCTTTCGCAACGGCCTCCGACGACATTGAAGGAGAATCGTCCGGGCTTGTATCCGCGGGTTCTGGATTCCGTGGTGGCGGTAAACAGGTCCCTGATCGGCGTGAAGAGGCCGGTATAGGTGGCCGGGTTCGAGCGGGGCGTGCGGCCGATCGGGCTCTGGTCGATGACGATGATCTTGTCGATATGCTCCAGGCCTTCGATGCGATCGTAGGGTTCCGGTGTCGGTGCGTTCAATTTCAGGTTTCTCGCCAGCGCCGGATAGAGCGTGCCGTTGACGAGCGTCGACTTTCCCGATCCCGACACTCCGGTCACGCAGGTGAACAGCCCGATCGGGATTCGGGCCGATACGCTCTTCAGGTTGTTGCCGGCGGCTCCCGATATGCTCAGCATCCGGGCCGGGTCGGGGGAATGCCGCCGGTTCGGGAGCGGTATGCTTGCCTTGCCGCTCAGGTAGTGACCGGTGATGGATTGATGGCTGGAGGCGATGTCGCGGGGTGTTCCCTGAGCGACGATTTCACCGCCGTGCTTGCCGGCGCCCGGTCCGATGTCGATGACATGGTCGGCGTTTCGGATCGCTTCTTCGTCGTGTTCGACCACGATTACGGTATTGCCCAGGTCGCGAAGATGAAACAGGGTGTTCAGAAGCCGGGTGTTGTCGCGCTGATGCAGGCCGATCGACGGTTCATCGAGAATGTACATGACACCGACCAGTCCCGAGCCGATCTGCGAGGCGAGCCGGATTCTCTGGGCCTCCCCACCCGAGAGGGTTTCGGCCGACCTCGACAGGGACAGGTAATCGAGTCCGACATTGTTCAGAAATCCCAGGCGAGCGACGATTTCCTTGATGATCTTGTCCGCGATTTCCGCCCGGCGCCCCTCGAGCTCCAGATTCTGGAAAAAATCGAGAGCGGAGTTCACGGGGAGGTTGGAGACCTGGTGAATCGTGGTGTTCGCGACATAGACGTGACGCGGGCCCGATTTCAGCCTCGCGCCATCGCAGCCACTGCATGTTGTCGTGCTCATGAAGCGCGCCAGATCCTCCCTGGAAGAGGCTGAGCTGGTCGTGCGGTATCGGCGATCGAAATTGTTGATCACGCCCTCGAACGGCCGGGGACGCTTGGGTGCTGTTCCGTTTTCCAGTGTGAACCGGATTTTGTCCTTTCCGCTTCCGTACAGGACAATGTTTCGATGGGTTTCGTCGAGATCCCCGAAAGGCGTATCCAGGCTGAATCCGTAATGGGCGGCGACCTGCATGAGCTGGGTGAAGTAGAAGGCGTATCGCCGGTCCCAGCCCGGGATCGCGCCTTCGGCGATCGACAGGCCAGGATCCCTGACATTGTTTTCGGGGTCGAAAACCTTTTTCGTCCGCAGTCCTTCGCAGTCCGAACAGGCGCCGATCGGGCTGTTGAACGAGAACGCGCGGGGCTCCAGTTCGTCCAGGCTGTAGCCGCAGTGGGGGCAGGCGAACAGGCTGGAATACGCCTCGCTCGACACGATGTTCCGGTCGTCGTCCAGCACCGCGATCTTGGCCTTGCCGGCGGCAAGACCGAGGGCCGTCTCGATGGATTCCGCCAACCGCTGCCGGTTGTCCGCTCTCACCGCCAGTCGATCGATGATGACGTCGATGTCATGGCGGTAGTTTTTGTCGAGCTCGGGCGGAGACTCGAGGTCGGTAACGGCTCCGTCGACAATGGCCCGGATGTAGCCCTGAGAGAACAACTCCCCGAACAGCTGCTGGAATTCCCCCTTCCGGTTGCTGACCACCGGGGCCAGAACCATGATGCGGGAGGACTCGGGATGCCGCATGACGCTGTCGACCATCTGGGTGACCGTTTGTGCATCCAGCGTGATTCCGTGTTCAGGGCAGCGCGGCTCGCCGACCCGCGCAAAGAGCAGGCGCAGGTAGTCGTGGATTTCGGTCACGGTTCCCACGGTGGAGCGGGGATTGTGGGAAGTGGATTTCTGCTCGATGCTGATTGCCGGAGAGAGTCCCTCGATCATGTCGACTTCCGGCTTTTCCATGATGGACAGGAACTGCCGGGCGTAGGTCGAGAGGGATTCGACATACCGGCGCTGCCCTTCCGCATAGATCGTGTCAAAGGCGAGGGACGATTTCCCGGAACCCGACAAACCGGTTATGACAATCAGCCGGTCCCGAGGCAGATCGATGTCGAGCGACTTGAGGTTGTGAGTCCGGGCTCCGCGAACCCGTATTTGCGTGATAGACACAATCCCTGAACCAAAATTATGGGGCAAAACTGATACTATACGATTTTTTTGATCGCTCCGACAACACCGATTTGACTTGTTGTCGCCCTCGTCCGGGAGGTGAGACCGGAATCGCCCGGCATGTCCAGCAGGCATGCCCTGTGCACGGTGCCATACTCTGCAGAAAATGATCGGAAAGATGAGACGCGGCAACAGGATCGGAAATGCCATGCACCCGCAAGAGAGAAGAGCGGTCATCTCGCTTGCCGGCATCATTTCCCTGAGGATGTTCGGCCTGTTCATGCTGTTGCCGGTACTGGCCCTGTATTCGGAATCCCTTCCGGGAAACACCCCGATGCTGATGGGATGGGCTCTTGGCGTATACGGGTTGACCCAAGCGCTCATGCAGATTCCTTTCGGGCTGCTCTACGGGCGAATCGACCCGAAACTCACGATTGCCATCGGTCTGGCGGTTTTCGCCTCGGGCAGCGTGCTGGCGGCCGTGGCAGGCACGATTCACGAACTCATCGCGGGACGGGCGCTGCAGGGAGCGGGCGCCGTGTCCGCAGCGGTCATGGCAATGGCGTCGGACCTGACGCGCAGCAATCAGAGAACCAAGGCGATGGCCGTGATTGGAATCAGTATCGGCGCGGCCTTTGTCGCGTCCCTTCTGATTGCCCCGGCATTGCAGGGCTGGATTGGCGTGAAGGGAATGTTCTGGGGCATTGCATCTCTTGCCGGGGTTGCGATCGCGATTCTGTATCTGCTTGTTCCAGTGGTCGAACGTCGGCCGCTTGCGGACCGTGCGGCACGACCGGTTTCGAGGGAGCTGTCCGCTTCCGTTCGCAACCGCCAACTGATGCACATGAATATCGGCATCTTCCTGTCCCACATGGCCCTGACGGCCATGTTCCTGGTGGTTCCGTCTCTGCTTCGGGATGTCATGCTCATCCCGTTGCCGGATCACTGGAAAGTCTATCTTCTGGTGCTTCTCCTGTCGGCCCCGGGATTCCTGCTTGCCGTTCGCATGACTGCTTCGGGAAGTCATGTCATGCGGTTGTACAGGAGCGCGATCCTGGTTGTGGCGGCCGGGTTCATGTTGCTGGCAGCGGGCTCGGGCGGGTCGGCGGCCGGAATCGTTGTCGCGCTGGCTGTCTTCTTTACCGGATTCAACGTGCTCGAATCCATGATGCCGTCTTTGGCATCGCGCATGACGGACGCTTCGGGCCGGGGAGGGGCCCTGTCGATCTACAACACGTTCCAATACTTGGGAATCTTTGCCGGCGGGGTCGTCGGGGGCATGGTTCTCGACGCCTTCGGGACAGTCGGCCTGCTCTGGTGTCTGGCAGGCGTTTCCGGATCATGGCTGGCACTGACGATGGTCCAGCCCGCCCTGTCGCTGCGTGAAACCCTGGAGGTGGAACTCGACATGGCGCACGACTCGATTCCCCCTGATCTTGTTGATAGAATAGGGCGCCTGAGCGGTGTCGAGTCAGTCACCCTCGCTAGCGGCAGATCGGTGGCCTTCCTGGAGGTGGATCCAAGCCGGTACAACAGTGCGGAATTGCACGAACTACTGAATACTTGAGGATTATTGATGGCAAGAGGAGTGAACAAGGTCATTCTGGTCGGCAATCTGGGCCGGGACCCCGAGGTCCGATATGCCCCCAGCGGTTCGGCTGTGGCGAACGTGACGCTGGCGACGTCCGATTCCTGGAGAGACAAACAGACCGGGGAGAACCAGGACAGGACCGAGTGGCACCGCCTGGTCTTTTTCGGCCGCCTCGCGGAAATTGCCGAGCAGTTCCTGAGAAAGGGCTCACAGGTCTACGTTGAGGGCCGATTACGGACCAACAAGTGGCAGGATCAGCAGGGCCAGGACCGGTATACGACGGAGATTGTTGTCAATGAAATGACGATGCTCGGCGGACGGTCGGATTCCTATTCGCCTCCCATGCCCGAAGAGAATACGGGTTTCGACGACTCACCCCAGAAGCCCTCGAGGCCCGAGGCTCCCGCCAAGCTGCCCGAGCCGTCTGGAGACATCGACGACGACATCCCGTTTTGATGTGGTGACGAGCGCTGCGCCCGCCGGGCGTCGGCCGAAGTCGTCGCCTGACCGGCACCCGGGCTCGCGATGGCCCTCGTGGTATACTCCGCGTCTTTCAAAACGCCCGTCTTGTGCGGATTGTCCGGAGAGGTGTCTGAGTGGTTTAAAGAGCACGCCTGGAAAGTGTGTATACGTTAATAGCGTATCGCGGGTTCGAATCCCGCCCTCTCCGCCATCGACTGAAAACGAACTGCCATGTGTCCTTGATGGCATGATCTGAAAAGCCCGGCATTTGCGGGCTTTTTTGCTGTTTGCGATTGACTTTACTCTATATCCCGGATTTGATTACGAGAGCTTCTCCTTGATTTCCTGCAGCGTCAATCGCTGTTCCTTGAATGCATGAATCCGCTTGATGCGATCCACCATTTCAGGCGCATAGAGCTGATACCCTGCTCCGGTGATCTCGGCAACGCTCAAGAGCCCTTCTTTGGTCCAGTGACGAATGGTGGAGTTGCTTTCGCCGGCTTGTTTGGCAAGCTCCCCGATTTTGAGCAGCTTGTCGCTACCCATGGGCTCAGCCTCTTTACCCGCTGCAGCCTTCAAATAGATATCCAGAGATCTGTCAACGGCTTTGGCAATGATTCTGAGATAGTCATCCTGGGAGCCGCCTAGCTGCGCCTTCTCCAATGATCCAATATAAGCGAGGCGATCACGTTTTCGAATGATAGCCGCCGGATATCCGGCCATAAGCAAAATCATATTCATCAGCAATCGTGCGGTACGGCCGTTTCCGTCAGCAAACGGGTGTATGGTCACAAGACGATAATGTGCTTCAGCTGCCAGCTCGACGGGATGGATCCCGTGATCGTGTGAGAGCCACCGTGTAAAATCCTGCATCAGATCAGGCACCTTGCGCGGGTTTGGCAAAACAACTGCCGAGCCGGAAATTCTTACGGGTATGGAGCGGTAATGCCCTGCATTGGCATCATCAACCCCCTTCAAAATGATGTCATGGATATGCAGAATGTCTTTTTCTGTCAGACTGGAAGGTTTGCGTTCAGTCTGCGCTTTAACCCAATCAAGCGCATATGCGTGGTTGGCTGCCTCAAGATGATCGATTAGCGACTTGCCGCCGACGGCGAGGCCTTTTTCAACGACCAATGCCGTTTCTCTGCGCGTGAGCGTATTTCCTTCAATCGCGTTACTCGTATAGGTGAGTTCGACCCGAAACCAGTCATCCAGGTTGCGGACAAGGGCATCCGGCAGCGGACGAAATTCGTCCAGTCGCCTTTTTTTGTCGGTAATCCTGTCAAGATTCATGCATTAAACCATAAACCATAACATCATGGTTTTCAAGTCCAAGTATCTTCCAACCCAGTAATGAGTGTTCATGTTGCACGGTCAGGTGTGTCAAGCGCTGTCTATTTTCAAGCTTCGGTAAAATCTCATCGAGCGCATTGAAATTTTTCCAAGAAATTGCCATCGCCAAAGCCCGTTGTCGGGGGGGGGGGGGTTAAACCGATTTTTTGGAAGCGCGTTAAAATTTATG
>VYGS01000013.1:13106-14455 GCA_009841725.1 Gammaproteobacteria bacterium | reverse complement strand
AAACGCCGCGCAGTCATGCCCGATCCAGTGTCACATGTTTCTGAACCCGCACATTCCATGTTCGGATTCAGATCGATCTGAGGCCAAAGAGAATTCTGATGAGCCTGTGCCCGTTCCGACTGCGGAATTTATTGAAATACCGGAAAATTCTCGTCTGGAAAAGAGCGACGATTCAGGAATGTCTGACTCGCTACAGGAGCAGGAGGGCAATGGTAGAATCACCAGCCTGCACTTGGCACAGCGAGCCGTGCCGATTCCTGAGAACGACAACACGCGGCAATATCATGGCAAGACACGACTCCGTTGACCTGGCTTTCACTGCAAAAGCTCTGAACCATACCGATTTCGAGTCCAGCTTTTCCGGAGCGTTGAGTTTCGCGAGAAGAAAGTACACCAAGAATCTGAACGGGGTCGACCTTGCGGTCACCGGCATTCCGTTCGATACCGCGACCAGCAATCGGCCCGGTACCCGTTTCGGCCCCAGAGGTATCCGAGCGGCTTCAACCGAAGTCGCCTGGCAGAGAAACTGGCCCTGGGAATTCAATCCCATGGAATTGATGAGCATCGTCGACTACGGGGATTGTGCGATCGAATACGGCACGCCCCAGGGAGTTCCGGACCAGATCGAGGCTCACATCGCCCGCATCATCAAAACCGGCACGGCAGTGCTGTCCCTGGGCGGAGATCATTTCCTGACCCTGCCGGTCCTTCGGGCTCATGCAAAACGGCACGGCCCTCTGTCCCTGCTGCACTTCGATGCGCACACCGACACCTGGAAGGACGATGGGTGGAGAATCGATCACGGCACCATGTTCTATCACGCCGTCAGGGAAGGGCTGGTCAACCCGGAACAGTCCGTCCAGGTGGGTATCCGGACGACCAATGACGATCCTCTGGGATTCAATATCTTCCCTGCCGACTGGATCCATCGAAACGGGACAGAGGCCCTGGTCGAAAATGTCCTCGGCATACTCGGCGACAGAAAAACCTATCTGACATTCGATATCGACTGTGTCGACCCCGCCTACGCTCCCGGAACCGGTACTCCGGTTTGCGGAGGCCTGAGTTCCGCGCAAGTACTCGACGTTGTGCGGAGATTGCGCGGCGTCAATCTTGTCGGGATGGATCTCGTCGAGGTGTCGCCGCCATACGATCATGCCGAAATCACGGCCCTTCTGGGAGCGTTCATTGCTTACGATTTCATCGCCCTTTATGCCGCGAAACACAAGCTCGGGGAGTCGGTTGTCAAGTAATTCGCCAGAGCGACAGCCGGCGCCTGCCCGTATCCCCGAGCGCTCAATCCGATTCTGATATCAGTCGCGTGAAGGTGTTCAGGGTTCGGGTGACAT
>VYGS01000013.1:0-13096 GCA_009841725.1 Gammaproteobacteria bacterium | reverse complement strand
TTAATCGTCCGGTGGGCGGGCAGCAGTTTTCGACTCCGGTTGGCGTCATTGCGGTCTTTGCATGGCAGAAACACGGACGAACCGCTCCCGTTGAGTTGGGCCTTTCCGTACTGCCCCAGGATTGACAGGGCCTCATCGACCGGCTTAAACAGTTTTCTGACCACCGGTTCCAGTGAATTGCCGCAGCGACCTTCCAGGAAATCCCGGTAGGTGACCGGGGGATGATCCCGGATCAGATCGGGGTGTTCAAACACCTCTTTCGTCGAGACGCCACAGTCCGGAATCCAGACCAGGCACCACATCTCGGGGGGAGCACAGGGGGTGAAAATGTTCCCGATACCTTCTGCCCAACTCGAAAATCCGTGGATGAAGATGGGCACATCCGCACCGAGTCGGGCGCCCAGCTCAAGCAAATCGGTCGTTTTCAGGCCGAGGTCCCAGAGCATGTTGAGTCCGATCAGAACGGCGGCGGCATTTGAACTGCCTCCACCCAGTCCTCCTGCGCAAGGCACTCTCTTTCTGAGAGTGATGCGCACGCCCGGAGGGTCGCCCATGCCTGCGTGTGCGGCCAGGAGATGTGCGGCCCGAACGGTCAGATCAAGCTCGGGCAGATCGAAGTCATGAAGGTCGATACGTTCGACAACGCCGTTTGGGGCAGGTTCGATTTCCACAATATCGTGGAGATCAAGAAACTGAAACAGCGTTTCAAGATCGTGGTACCCGTCAGGGCGGGTTCCGACGACGTGCAAAAACAGGTTGATCTTGGCGGGCGAGACGATTCGCATCCGGGTGTTGCCTGGAATGTTGCTCATCCTTCAACCATGTCTTGCCAGCGTTTGACGATGACCACCAGACGCAGTTGGTCTCCCAGGTAGTTGCCGTCATCATCATACGTCTCGAGTTTGCCGGGCAGCGAGACGATTTCAAGCCTCTTCGGCAACAGAAACGAGTCGGTGCTGGAATACTCCAGATATTCCACTTCCCAAATGCCTTGTCTGAGACGCTTGAGCAGGCCCGCTTCGTCGATTTCGATATCCGTGGCGCCCTCGTTGGGAAGGCCTCTTGACCACATGATGAGTTCATCGAACGGCACATGCCAGCCGAGCCTTTCGAACAGCACTTCCTGGGCCGTCTCGCCCTCGATGATCCGTCCTTCCGAATCCTTGAGCACCGCCAGCCCGGGCTCGGCGTCGATGATCACCCGGCCGTTTCCGAACGGCCCGTACATCTGGATATTCTGTATGGCATCCCGATAGGTCCAGCGCAAGGTTGCCGATCCACCTTTCTTTCCTGCATTGAGGCCGATCTTGCCTTTGATTCGCCACTCGGACAGGCGCTGGTTGGCCAGCTGCTGCATAGCCCATCGTTCCTCTTTCGAGCGCTCCTCGCCGGTATCGGTGACAGGAGGGGAGGTCGTGCAGCCGCAAATGGCCAATGCAAGCAGAACAGCCAGCCAGCGGAAGGATTGCATCGCGAACGCGCCGTCAGGGCTATGCGGACAACGGAAGCGTATCGACCGTTGCGAAAACATCGCCATGCGTCGAATACAATTTGCTGCCAGCATTCGATTTCAGGAGCCGTTCAATGGTTTCATTGAGTACCGGATGATCCGGAAAATCATCGAGAGCCTCGTTCCAGATTTTTTCCGCCTCCTCGTATTGCTGGGTGACCCAGAGCACTTCGCCGAGATGGGCGGCAATTTCGGCATCCCACAACAATTCGAAGGCCTCGGTCAGGTACTTGATCGCGAGGGCGTGGTTCCCCAGACGGAAGTGGACCCAGCCCAGGCTGTCGGTAATGTAAGGGTCGTTGGGCTTCAATTCCATCGCATGGGAAATCAGTTCGAACGCCTCGTCCAACCGGTCCGTCTTGTCAGCGAGGACGTAACCCAGTGCATTGTAGGCATAGGCGTTATCCGGCTCGAGTTCTATCAGCCTGCGCATGTCCTCTTCATGAAGAGCCAGGTATTCCATGGTTGCGAACAGAAGGCCACGGCGATAGATCAGTGTCGTGTCGTCGGGATATCTGAGCAGCATTTCGTCGAACATTTCGCGCGACTCCCTGTACATCTCTGCACCCTGATACATGCGATCCTTTTCAAGTACGATTCGGGTAAGCTCGGACTGCCCGCGGACATTGATCCCGTCCAGATAGTGGACTCCGGCTTCAGGGCCGTCGCGCTCCTCGAAAATCCTGCCGATCCGGATTCGGGCTTCCAGATAATACGGGCTTTTTGTCCCGATACTGTACAGGTGATTGAGTGCCTGCCTGTAGTCTTGCGCCTGCATGGTGATCTCGGACAGGTAAATCACGGCCTGATCGTCGTGCCCACCGAGTTGAAGATATTTTTCCAAAAGCATCCTAGACTCCTCGGGATTCCTGTCGAGTTGCAACGACCCGGCGACAAACAGCGCCTCCAGCGATTCCGGATTCTGCTTCAGGATTTCCCTGATCTGGAGAAGTGCCCGGTCTTCGAGTCCGAACTGAAGCAGGATGTTGGCATACTGGAACCGGAACACGTCCTGATCGGGGTAGGTCGCCAAGTGCCGGTCGGCATAGGTCACGGATGCCTCGGGCTCGAGATTGGCCATATAGGTCAACTTCATGACGGCCGGCGTTTCCCACTCCGGAGCCAGGACAAGCGTCCTTGAAATCAGTTCGGGAAACCGGTTCCAGTTTTGCCTCTCGTACGCCAGGATCGCCGCAATCATGCTGATCTCGACATGATCGGAGTATTGATCCGTATGCGCCAGAAAATCATCCAGGACGTCCTGGGCATGCTGATTGCCCAGCAAGATAGCGGTTTCCCGCAACGAATAGATGTCCTCCCTCTGCAGGCTGAGCGCCGTGTCGACAACAATTGCAAGAGCGCCGTCGTAATCGCCAAGCCTGAAGTGCGCGTCGGCAAGCAGAATCCTGGCTCGTGGGCTTTCGGGCTCGACATTGTTCAGAAGCAGCGCAAGGTCGGCCGCCTGCTGGTAGTGTTCGGTCTGAATCGCAAGATGAAAGGCTTCCAGTATGAGGCGCTTGTCCCGGGAATGGTATGCCGCGCGGGAGAGATAGATCAGGGCGTCATCCGGTTTGCTCCGCTGCTTTGCGATTTCTCCGGCCAGAATGTCATGAAGGATATCTGGAGAGAGAGTCTCCCCCGGGGAGTCCCTGCCGGAACTTTTGCCGCTTTCCACCGGTGCCGATTGAGGATCCGAAGGAGAGGCTGCGGGATTGATCTGGCATCCGCCTATCAGGATTGCCGGGATAAACAGAAACAGGAAATGAATGGTTTTTTTTGGCGTGGGCGGGAAAACGGGCATTGAGCAGCGGTTCGGTTGATGGACTGTCAGGTGACCAAGTCGATCATACGATAGAGGACAAAAACAATTATAATAGCAATGCGGGCTGAATGCATAAACTCGGGTACGAAATCGGGACGAGTTGACAGCTGTCGTTGCAGGGACCGGTTTCTCCGCGATGTATTGGTGCCGCATGGCGCGACTCGTTTCTGATCTGAAATGCATCTATATACCATCGGGCTGAATCACCAGACAGCACCGATCGAAATCCGGGAAAGGACCGCCTTCGGTCCGGATTCGATCGAGGATGCCCTCAAGGATCTCAGGCAGACGGACAGCGTGTGTGAAGCAGCGATTCTTTCGACCTGCAACCGGACCGAAATCTACTGCGGCCAGGAATCCAGAGAGCCCAAGCCGGTCATGGAATGGCTTGGAAGTCACAGCGGCCTGAAGACCGGCGAGTTGGGCAGCGTGCTTTACAACTATCCGGATGAGGCAGCGGTCCGGCATGCGTTTCGGGTGGCCTGCGGCCTCGATTCCATGGTGCTGGGGGAACCGCAGATTCTCGGCCAGATGAAAACCGCGTTTCAGACCGCGTCCCGTTTCGGAACCACTGGCAAGATCCTGAACCGCCTGTTTCAGCATGCGTTCAATGTCGCCAAGCAGGTCAGGACAGACACGAACATCGGCGAGAATGCGGTATCGGTCGCCAACATGGGCGTCCATCTTGCCAAGCAGCTGTTTACCCATCTCAGCGAACAGACCGTGTTGCTGATCGGAGCGGGGGAGACCATCGAGCTTGTGGCGCGGTACCTGAAACAGAACCGGGTCCGGCGCATCATCATTGCGAACCGGTCGATCGGCCGGGCGGAAGTGATTGCCAAGGAGATCGGCAGCGAGGCGATCACCCTGTCCCGGGTTCCGGAGCGCCTGAGCGAGGCCGACATCGTCGTCTCGTCGACAGCCAGCACATTGCCGATCCTGGGCAAGGGCGCGATCGAGATGGCGCTCAAGAAACGCAGACATCGTCCCATGTTCCTGCTGGATCTGGCGGTTCCCCGGGATATAGAATCCGAGGTCAGCCAGCTGCATGACGCCTACCTTTACACGATCGACGATCTGCGGCATCTCGTCGAGGAAAACCGAGACCTTCGCCAGCAGGCCGCCGAGCAGGCCGAAAACATCATCGATCTGCAGGTGGTCAAGTTCATGCGCTGGAAGCGTTCCCTGGAATCCGTTCCCGTGATCCGGTCCTTCCGGCAGGATCTGGATCTCATGATGGCCGCGGAGCTTGACAAGGCGATGAGAAAGCTCGACTCGGGCTCCGAGCCCAGAGAGGTGCTGGAGCAGATGGCCCGGGATCTGACCAGCAAGTTCGCGCACAAGCCTAGCCAGGCCTTGCGGCAACTGGAGGAAGACGGTGACGACCTGATTGCCAGGTATGCCAGGCGGCTTTTCAGGCTGTAGCGGACCGCAGCTCGATCGATGCTGTCATGAAGACGTCAACACGTCAGAAGCTTGTCCAGATTGCCGAGCGGTTTGAGGAGCTCAATGCACTGCTTTCCGAGCCGGACACGGGATTTGACGGCGAGCAGTATCGCAGGCACACCGTGGAGCTGGCCCGGATCACCCCGGTTGTGGAGGCATTCCGCCGCCATCAGCAACTGGAAGATGAAGTGGCCGAGCTCGCCGGACTCCTGAAGGACGGCGATCCCGCGATCCAGGACATGGCGCGGGAAGAAAACCTCGGGCTTGAGCGGGAACTCCAGAACAGCCGCGAGGATCTGCTGATGTTGCTGCTTCCTGAAGATCCGAACGATGGACGCAATCTGTTTCTTGAAATCCGGGCCGGGACGGGCGGTGACGAGGCCGCGCTGTTTGCGGGAGATCTGTTTCGCATGTACAGCGTTTACGCCGAGAGACGGCAGTGGACAATAGAAATTGTCAGTCACAGCGAGGGGGAGCACGGAGGATACAAGGAAGTCATCAGCCGTATCGAAGGCCGGGGAGCATATTCGAGATTGAAGTTCGAGTCCGGCGCGCACCGGGTGCAACGGGTTCCCGAAACGGAGTCGCAGGGCCGCATCCATACTTCAGCCTGCACCGTTGCGGTGATGCCCGAAGCCGAGGCGATCGATGAAATCGAGATCGGCAACGACGAGCTGCGAATTGACAAGTTTCGGGCATCCGGCGCTGGCGGACAGCATGTCAACAAGACCGATTCGGCCATACGAATCACGCATCTGCCTTCGGGGATTGTGGTTGAATGCCAGGACGAGCGCTCCCAGCACAAGAACCTGGCCCGGGCAATGGCGGTACTTCGCTCGAGACTGCTTGAGGCTCGGATTCGGCAGCAGCAGGAAGATCAGGCCAGCACCCGCAAGTCCCTGGTCGGCAGCGGAGACCGGTCGGAGAGAATCAGAACCTACAATTTCCCGCAGGGCAGGGTGACGGATCACCGGATCAATCTGACGCTCTACAAGCTCGATGAAATCCTGTCCGGCGATATGGACTCGGTCATTGATCCGCTCGTCTACGAGCATCGGGCCGACATGCTGGCCCGGCTCGACGAGTCTGCAGTATAAAAATTAATAATATTGAATATTCAAGATATTCTGAACTGGTCTTCAAGTGCTCTGATAAGATCACAGAGTGCCGACATCGATGCCAGGGCATTGCTGAAATCGGTTCTCGAGGTCGACGATGCCTGGCTGATCGCGAATGCCCGGAAAGGTATCGATAAGGCGTCCGAAAACCGGTTTCGGGAACTGGTTGCAGCCCGTAGCCGCGGCATTCCGGTCGCCTATCTCCTGAAAAGCCGAGAATTCTGGTCAAGAGATCTGTATATCGATTCCCGGGTACTGGTACCCCGACACGAGACGGAAACGCTGGTGGAGCGTGTTCTGGATTGTGCAGTCGAATTGGGAACTCCTTCAATCCTCGAACTCGGAACCGGAAGCGGCGCCGTTGCCGTTGCTCTGTCGGTCGAACTGCCTGATGCCAGCATCCTCGCGACCGATATCTCGGAAGAGGCCCTGGCGGTTGCCCGGAAGAACATCGCGCGGCACGGCTGCCGCAACGTGGTGCTGCAAAGGGCGGACTGGTTTTCGGGACTGGGAGGACAGCGTTTCGATGTGATTTGTTCAAATCCTCCCTATGTCGCATCCGGTGATTCGCATCTCGAGTCGCCCGAGCTGAAAAGCGAGCCTTTATCGTCGTTGGTTGCCGGAGTACGGGGACTGGACGCACTCGAAGCCATAGCGCGAGAGGCGCCCGATCATCTCAAGCCGTGTGGATGGCTGTTGCTTGAACATGGCTATGAACAGGCCATGGACGTGCGGGAAATCCTGATGGAATCGGGATTCAGGGATGTCCGGTGTTTCCCCGACCTGGCGGGCCGGGACAGGGTAACCCGGGGGAGGCGGGCAGACCATGGTGACCCGTGACGGGATTTCAGCCAGGATGACGGGCGGAAGCAATCCAGTTTGCCGGGAGCCGACGGCTGGCCGACTGTTCAGTATCGGCCAAGAAGCGGTCTGGCCTTCTCCCAGATTTCCGAAATGAACTCGCCGGCTGCCTTTTGACGGGCAAGTCCAGCTGATTGGCCGGCCCAGGCCTGCATGCGATCAATATCTCCGGCCCGGGTTGCCGTGTCCCGCATCGGCTGCGTGAGCGCGCGTTGTATCGGGTAAGGCGCGGGAGCCGGGGCATCCGGCTTGTTGGCGGCAACGGTATAGGCGCTGCGGAGACATCGGCCGTAGCGCCCGGAAAACGACCGGGTTCCCATCGTGTCTTCCGGCCGTGCACGTCCGATGGCATCGGCCCAGGCTTGCGAAATCCTCGCTTCGGGACAACGCAGAAAGCCGGTTCCGATCTGTACGGCCGAGGCTCCCAGGGCCAAGGCGGCCGCAACCCCGCGTCCGTCCGCGATCCCGCCCGCCGCAACCACCGGCACGCTGACGGCATCGGCCACCGCAGGAACCAGCGCTGCCAGCCCGATCATCCTGTCGGCGGCGCCGTTGGCATCAAAAGCGCCACGATGCCCCCCGGCCTCCATGCCCTGGGCGACTACCGCATCGGCTCCCGCAGCTTCGGCTTCCAGTGCTTCTTGCACCGTGGTGACTGTCGCAAACCACTTGATGCCGGCTTTCTTGATCCGGGTCACGAAATCAGGGGAGAACACTCCCATTATGGAAGAAACAACTTCCGGCCGGGCGGAGAGCATGGCTTCGCACTGGGCCGCAAAATCGGGAGTCCGATTCTCCGCAGCGTCGGCAGGGACAGGCGGTCCCCACTGTTCGAGAAAAGCGCGGACTGCGGCTTCGTTGAATTCATCCCTGACCGGCGGCGGATCGGGAATCCAGTTGTTGAGCATGACCGGTCCATCGCTTCCGGCGCGAAACTCGTCGACCCATCCGGCAATCGCGTCGGGATGCATGAGCAATACGCCGCAGGCTCCCATGCCCCCTGTCTTGCCGACCGCTATCGATAGGGAAGGAGGGCAGGCTCCGGCCATCGGTGAAAGCAGGATCGGGATGCCCAGGCCCTGCTCGGCGCAAAACGCGCCGGATCGATCGAGCGGATGATGATCAGATTGCATGGACGAATCCTGTGAAATGACCCGGTCGCGCTTCAGGCCTGCAGGCTGCTCGGCATCGTGGAACCTACCTTTCGCGAATGAAAATCCCGGATCTTGGCTTGGGGTCGAAATAGGTTGATTTGGGCGGCATCAACTCGTTGGCATCCGCCACGGCCATCAACTGATCTATGGACGCAGCATGCAGAACCAGGATCGCCGGCCATCCGTCGGCCACCTTGTCACGTATGACATCCATTCCGCCGACATCCGGGACGTAGTCCAGCCTGGGATCATTGCGCATGTCCTTGATGCCGAATACCGGATCCAGAACAAGATTCTGGAGAATTGTCGCATCCAGCCTGTCGACCGGGTTGGCGTCTGCCCGGATTTCCTGCTTGATGTCGAGTCGGTACCAGACATCGTCGAGAAGCAGGCCGAACTGTCCATGCCGCGATGCTGCGAAACTGTCGCTGTCCAGACGGGTGACCCGGAAATCCCGGGACAGCTCGTCAAGTATCTGCCCGGCAGTCTTGTCGTTCAGGTCGCGCACGCACCGATGAAACGGGAGCAGTCTGAGCTGGTTGTCAGGAAACAGCACGACCAGAAGTCTGTGACGGGAATCGTCTGGCCTTTCGTGCATCATCCTGGAATACCGACTGCCGGAAGCCGCGCGGTGGTGGCCGTCCGTAAGATAGGAGACCTCGATTCCCCGGAACAATTCACCGAGCCGGTCATGCAATTTAGGGTCCGAGATGCGCCAGATTCGCTGGTGGACATCGTCGAAGCTCGTGAAGGAGAGGTCGGCCGACTCGTCGCAGATTCCGGATACGACCCGGTCGATCTGTTCGCATCGGGGGTAGGCCAGGCAGATGGGGCTTGACGAGACGCCGACCACCTCGAGGTACTGGGCAAGCAGGGACTCCTTGTCCTGCAAGGTATTTTCATGCTTGCGAATTTTTCCCTGGTCGTATTCCTCAACGGGAACCTCGCATACGATTCCGGTCTGAACATGGTTGCCGGAATCGAGCTGGTATGCGAAAAGGGAGGGCTCGGCAAGACGCGCGAACGACCCGCTGTCCAGGATTCGCTCCAAGGTCTGCCTGTTGATCTGCAACAATTCGCCCTGTCCGGGACGCCCGTCCTCCGGAAAATCCTCCATCAGGCGCATGGTATTCAGAAAATTGTCGGGATTCTCCCGGGCAAATTCCCTGCGTTCCTTCGGGGAGACGGCGTCATAGGCCGGCGAGACGACCCGGGAAGCGTGCTGCTGCGTGACCAGCCAGGATTCGAATGGCGTGATACGTGGCATCGACTAACCGTTGCGGGAAAGAAAATCACTCATGAACGAGCACAATGCCTCGACGCTGGCTCTCGGCAGTGCATTGTAAATGCTGGCCCGGCATCCGCCCACGCTTCGGTGTCCCTTGAGATGCATCAGGTCGTTCTGGCCGGCCTCGGCCAGAAACTGCTGCTCAAGTTCTTCGCTGGGCAGGCGGAACACCACGTTCATATGTGAGCGGCAGGCCACGTCGACCGGGCAGCTGTAGTACCCGCCACTCTGGTCGATCGTGTCATAAAGGAGCCCGGCCTTCTCGGCCGCCCGGGATTCCATGACCTTCAGTCCCCCTTCCTTTTTCATCCACTTGAGAACCTTGCCCAGCATGTAGATGGAGAATACCGGAGGAGTGTTGAACATCGATGTCTTCGATTCGTGAACATCGTAGCGCAGATACCGTCCCATATGGGAGTTGGTATGCTCAAGGATGGACTTTCGGACAAATACCACACACAAGCCGGACGGCCCCAGGTTCTTCTGCGCGCCTCCGTAGATCAGGTCGAACTTCTCCCAGGGGACGGGGCGAGCCATGTATTCGGACGACATGTCGCCGACCAGGGGCACGCCCACGTCCGGCCAGTTCGGATAGCGAATGCCTTCTATGGTTTCATTGGTGGTGATATGCAGATAGCGGGTGTCGTCCTGGATCTCGATTTCTCCGGAATCGGGCATGCGGGTATAGCCGCATTGCTCACCGTTCCACGCGATATAGACGTCCCCGTACGCCTTCGCATCGGTGATCGCTCCCTTGGCCCACGTTCCCGAGTGGACGTATCCGGCCTTTTTTCCGGGAACAAGGAGATTCATCGGAACCATGGAGAACTGCATGATCGCTCCACCCTGGAGAAACAGCACGCTGAACTCGTCCGGAACCTCGAATACCTCCATGCACAGCCTCATGGCGTCGTTGGCAACTTCCACGAAATGCTTGCCACGATGGCTCATCTCGATGAGGGACATCCCGGTATCGTGGTAGTTGACAAACTCCTTTTGGGCTTCTTCCAGACATTCCAGGGGCAGGGTGCAGGGGCCCGCACTGAAATTATGGGCTCGCTTGTTCATGCTGATGATCCTATTTTCTCTACAGTTGAATGATCAGGGCGTCAGTTGACACGATTTATCAGGTTGCCGGTGCAGTAGGCTTCAACAATCGCCAGCACTCCATCGGCAACTGCGGTCTGGGCCTGTTCCGTCGAGGCACCGATGTGGTGGGTGGCATACACGGAAGGGTGGCTGGCGATCTCGGACTGGAACACGTTGTCTCCGGCGGCGGGCTCGTTGCTGTACACGTCCAGACCGGCCCGGATGCCTCGTGAATTCATGGCGTCGATCAACGCCTCCTCATCGACAAGTTCGCCTCTTGAGGTATTGATCAATATGGCACCGTCCTTCATCCTGGCCAGAAAATCACGGTTGACCATTTTCCGGGTGTTTTCCGCGGCCGGCATGTGGAGCGTGACGATGTCGCAGGTGGCAAGCAGTTCATCCTGGGAGTCGAGCTGGACGATCCCGGACGACGTGATGCGATGTTCGGCAGCCGAGGATCTGCCTGGCTTGGCCAGGGCATGGACATCCATGCCGAATGCCTTGGCCCGTTCGGCGACGGCAAACCCGATGGCGCCCAGTCCGAGGATTCCGATCTTCTGCCCGGCCAGTCCGCGGGCCACGGAATAGCGCTTCTTGTTCCAGATGCCGGATCTCGAGTCGGCGACATTGTCTGCAATGTGCCGGTCAATCGCGATAATCAACCCCAGAACCAGTTCGGCAACCGCCCGGGAGTTCGCGCCGGGCACATTGCAGACACTGATATCCTTCTGGGTCGCGTATGCCTTGTCGATGGTGTTGGTTCCGGCTCCGGCCCGGATGACCAGCTTGAGCGCGCTGGCCCGGTCAAAAGTGGCCGCCGTGACTTTCGTACTGCGCACGATGAGAATTTCATGATCCAGGATTGCGTCCGGAAGGGCATCGGCATCCAGCGCAGGGTCCACGGTTACCGTGTGCCCTGAATGCTTCAGGGCTTCGACATGACTCGAAGGAAAACTGTCGGCAATAAGAAGCTTCATCTCGATATCAACGTTATGGAATTGGAAACAGGTCTCTGGTATGAAATCCCGTCAGAAAGCAAGAAGATCGGCGAACTTCCGCTATTTCATCGGGCTGTCAATGCCGGAAGAGCCCGGAAATTCTACCAAAGATATGTTTGCAATTTATTGGGAAAATCGGTTTCTCCATCAGAAAAAATTATCCGGCTGATAATCAAGACCCTCCAAACTGTCGCCATCGGAATTTCTGAACAGGCGCGGTCTTCGAACTTCGGACCATTCCTTGAGCCAAAGATCGCTCAAAAGGCGAAAGACGCCTCCAAATCTCAAGCGGCAACCGGCTTTGCCGCAGCAAGACGTCGATTCCTCCGAGCCTCGAGAGGAGCCACCAGCAGGGACATCATGGGCGGCACGATCAGCAGGGTAATGATTGCCGATAGCGCGAGGCCGCCCACCACAACCGAGCCCAGTCCCCGGTACAGTTCAGACCCGGCTCCGGGAAACAGAACCAGGGGAAGCATTCCAAATACCGAGGTCAGGGTCGACATGAAGATGGGGCGTATGCGATTGCGGGTCGCCAGTGGAATGGCCTCTCTGGGATCCATTTCCTGATACCGGATCAAATGAAGCGTCTGATGCACAAGCAAAATGGCATTATTGACCACGATACCCACGAGAATCACAAATCCAAGCATGGTCAGCATGTCCAGAGCCTGATACGTATAGAGATTCAGGAACGCCAGTCCTGCCACACCTCCTGCAGCGGCAATTGGAACGGATACCATGATGATAAGCGGGTATACAAAGCTTTCGAACAGCACCGCCATCACCAGAAACACGATCACCACAGCCAGCAACAGGTTCACAGTCATCGCGGCACGGGTCTCGTCAAGCTTGTCGGCAGTGCCGGAAATCCTGAGCCGGACATTGGGAGGAAGGCCTTCGGCTTGCAACGGTTCGATGACCTCGGAGCGGATCAACTCTATCGCGGATTCAAGAGGCAGCTCAGTCTGAGGTCTTACTTCCAGGGTGATTGTCCGGAAACGCTCGCGGTGCTGGATCTGGGTGGGTCCCGAGGTCAGGATCACATCCGCAACCGAGTCGACCGGAATGACCTGTCCGGCTGAAGTCACGATTGGAAGGCTGCCAATACCCTGGGTTTTCGTCACGGTTGCCGTTTCACCCTTGAGCAGAACATCGGTCAGCTGGCCCTCCACCGTCGCCTGGGTGACTCGCAGCCCGTCGTTGAACGCGTCGATGGTGAGCGCCAGATCCCGGGCGCTGATTCCGCTTTCATTGAGCCGTACAAGATCCGGGATGACACGTACTTCCGGTGCGCCCAGTTCCAGTCCCGGTACTGGCCGCCACTCATGGCCCTGCTCACGGGGAAGCAGCTGAATGATCCGAATGAACGCCCTGTTCGCGACCTCCAAAACAGTTTCGAGCTCATTTCCGGAGACATCCAGATCTATCCTGCGTCCGCCGCCGATTCCGCGTCCGAAAATGGACGGCTGGGATATGAATCCGAAGGTTCCCGGCTCGCGAAAGACCGGTGCGCTGATGATGGGCTTGAGTTCGGCCACTCTGGCAGGGTCCGCGGATACGGCGCCGATGAAAGTACGGGATCTCGTGGCCACATAGAAAAAGCGCTCAATCATCGGGGGCGCCTCGGCGGCAGACGGTTCGCTGCCTGCACTTTTGCGGGCCGGCCGGTTCTGCAATTGATCCAGCATCTGCCCGAGTTGCCCGAACAAAGAGGGCTTGTCCTGGGTTTTTCCTGACAGAAACTGCTCTTCAGGCAGCCAGAGATGGCGGATTTCCTGTTCAATCCCCTGGGCAATTCCGGTGG
>VYGS01000127.1 GCA_009841725.1 Gammaproteobacteria bacterium | reverse complement strand
CCGGCCCCGGCCGGCGCCGCGCCCGCCGCGCCCCTCACGCCCCCGGCCGGGGACTCCGGGGCCGGGCGGATCGGCGGAGCCGGGGTTCTGGCCGAACTGGTGCAACGCTGCCGAAAGAGTGTTCGGGATGCCGCGGGCGGTATCGACGCGATTCGCGAACAGGTCGAGGAGTCGGAATACCGGATCACGCGGCTCGGCGAGAGTGCAAGACAGTTCGGCGATCTCGTCTTGACGATTCAGGACATCACGGAACAGGCCCGGGTGCTGTCACTGAACGCATCCATCCAGGCGGCCGCGGCCGGAGAGCCGGGACGGGGGGATTCGGCGGTGGCCGAGGAGATGAAAAAGCTTTCCGAGCAGGCCTTGAGGGCCTGCAGACAGATCACCGGGATCGCGGGGAGCATCGAGAAGGATGTCGGTGTTGCAACGACCTCCATGGAGGCGGCAGGCCAGGAAATCGAGGCCGGCGTGTCCGCTTCGGATCTGGCAATCCGGGACATGGAGAAGATTGACAGGATGAGCCGGGAATATCCGGAATCGATCTCGGCGATCGAGGGCGGAGCCCGGAGCGACATCCGACCGATCGAAGCCGCCGTCGAGATGCTGGATTCGTTTCGACACAGCTATCGCGAACTGGACGACGCCCTGTCGCGGATCATCGGGATGCTGGATGGAATCCGATCCGATGCGGCCCGGCTTGGGAGGCATGCCGGGAGTTCCGGACCGAGGGGCGGGGAACCGTCCCGGGACAGCACGCTCCCCTCCTGATGAGCGTTGCCGATCCGACGCTGCCGCTGTCCGGACTGGCCAAGCCGGGCTTGAGTCAGTCGGCTCAGGGAATATTGGGGGACATCAGGCAGTCGGAACAGGGCGGACACACGGAGGGGCTGTCCCGGGCAGGCCGCGCGCTGGATGGTCTTCACAGTGCATTGACAGATGCCGGCGCCGAGACGGCTGGCTTGCTCGCATCAAGTCTCGCTCGCCTGTCGCAGGCGCTTGCCGGGGATCCGTGCGGGATTGACCGGTCCGACGGGACACGGATCCTGAGGCGCGGGTCGAGACACCTTGCCCGATACGTCGCCCGTGCTTGCAACCGTGCTCCGCTCTCGCCCCTTGCTCTGGTGGACGAGATCAATCGGGTGCGGAGCCTGACTGGAGAAGGCGATCTGCGCCCTTTCGATGTCTTCAATCCTCCTGTGGGCAGGCTCGCTCGGATCACCGCGCAAGGCGATGCCGGCACGGACGGCCGGACGGAGGACACGATCGGGGATCTGCACCGGAGCTTTCGGACGCTGCTTCTGTCCTGGCTGAAAGAGCGGGACCGCGACACGCTCGATCGGATGGCGGAGCTCATGGGCCGCCTGGCCCGGCTGCGCGGCCCCGATTCAGCCCGGCAACTGGGATGGCTTGCCCTGGGGTTTGTCGAGGCGGTTGGCTCGACGGACGAGGATCCGGATTCCCGGATCCGCTCCCGGGCCCTGTTCGCGGAGCTGGATCTGGAGTTGGGCCGGCTCAGCCGGGATGGGTCTTCCGACAACACCGCTTCCCCCTCGCAAGAGCTGGTCCGCAAGATGCTTTATTCCGTCGGCCGGATCGGGTACGGGATCGGCCGGGAGAAAGGCGGAAGCGCTTCCGAAGCCGGAAGGGGAGAGCATCTTGAGAGAATCAACAAGCTTTTCGGCCTGGATCGCTGGTTCGCCGACGGTGTCACGGCCTCTGAACAGGACGAATGCAGAAAATCCATGGGGTTTGCAGCCGACCTGTCGGAATTCTTTACCGGGAAGGAGATTCGTTCCTTCCAAAATGCGCTCACCCTGTATTTTCTCGGGGACGGGGGTGAACGGAAAAGGGCCGAATTGATGGCCAGAATTGAGCGTCTCAGGGAGCGGACGGCAGGGTATGAAGACGGCATCCTGAAAACCTGTGTCGAGGTCCTGTGCGAGGCGATCGCGAATGCCGATGTCAATTCCAGAGCGTTTTTCCTGTCCGAAGCGGATCTGAAAATCGCCTCGGCCCTGCTCGTCTTGTGGGACCTGCTGGAGGATCCGGCGGCAATCACCGTCGAGCGGATGCGCGCGGCGGAACGCCGCATCGGGGAGATCGACCGGATTGCCCGCCGGGATTATCCTTTGGCGAGCGATGCGGTCGATGCGCGCTTTGAGCCGCTTGCGGATCTGACCAGGGCAAGACGCGTGTTGATGGACGGAATCGGGCGCGGGCCCTCGGTCGTCGCAAGAGCCCTGAAGGAGATGGATGAGCGGGGAGTCCAGGACGATTGCCGGGAGACGATCCGCTCGGGCATGAAACGCCTCGGCGCGCTGTTCACGATGGCGGGCTTCGAATCGGCCGGCATCCTGACGCATCGGGCCGGGCTGCTGATGACGGAGGCAATCGAATCCGACCGATTTTCCGGTTCCCTGGAGGGTGCGTTCGCCCCGTTGGTGGATTCAATTCAAAGCGGGGCCGATGCATTGCGCCAAGCCGGAAGCGGAGACGGAGAGTCGGAGCCGGAAGCGAGGGAGGCATTGAAGCGCATCGAGCATGAGCTGGAGGCATGGTCCGGCATTGGGACTCCCGAACCCGTATCCGGGCATCAATCGGTCCGGGAGCAGCTGGATGGACTTGGGATCCTGTTGAACTGCTGGCAGCCGGATGATGCCGACAAGGGGCTTCCGGGCCATGTCCGCGAAGCCCTCTCGACGTTGGGGGATATGGCGAAATCGAGCGGCCTGGACGGCATTTCACGACTTTGCCAAGCCGTTGTACCCCTGGTTCGGGATGACTGCGTCGCCTCTGCATCGGATTCGGCCGTGATCCTCAATCTCCTGCTGGAAGTCCACGATGGAATGATCGAGGAGATCGATGCCGCACAGGCCGGCAGAAAGAGCCGTGTCGGGCCGCTGCTGCGCATGCTGGAGCAGTTGCAGGATGGCGGACAGCGGGATGGACGCCGCGTCCCCGCTGAAGGATCAGGCGGCGAAGAACCTCTCGCTCCGGCCGATTTCCCGTCCCTTTCCGAGACATCCGCCCTGTCCGGCTCCGACACCGCGATGAAAGACGTTTTTCCTGAAGAGACGCTTGAGAGGATGAGCCGGATCCAGGAAGTGCTGCTGGACTGGTGGTCGGGAGGTTTTGGCGAGGACATCCTGCCGGAACTGAGCGGGGTGCTGCGTGATCTGAAAAGCGATGCGACGGTCGCCGGGCATGATGCGGTGCTGCAGGTCATCCATGCGCTGGAGGCGCTTTCGGATTGCGATGCGCAGAAGTTGCTGGGAGCCGAAGACGAAGTGCTGGAAGTGCTGGACGGTGCGACCCGCGTGATCGATGGCTGTCTGGGATCGGCTCCCGCCATGAGCGAAGAGTCGGTCGCGACCCTGCTTGAGCGTATCCGGAAGTGGCCAGGGGAAACGGCGTTCCGGGATTCGCCTGACGGACAGAAGGGCGGAGCATCACCGGGGGCGGATGGCGAAGATCCGGTCGGGGCAAGGGTCCCCGCTGACGGCATCATGCCGGCAACCGGGCAGGCCATGGCCGAAGCGCTGGAAGAACCCGGCTACTCGTCGGGTCTCGTGCGTCTCGACAACGAAAAAATGGCCGGATTGCTCGACGTGTCCGATGAACTGGTGCTGACGAACTCGGGATTGCGCCAAGCGTTGAGTGAATCGGTGGGCGAATTTTCCCGCCTCAAGGAGCGGATGAAAACGATCCGGGACGGCTTGGAGAACCTGGGACAGGAGGTTGTCCGGCAAGCGGGGTCGTCACCCCCGGAGCCGGGGTTGGCCCGGGACGTGCGGGCCGCCTTGCAATCGAGAATCCGCAAGCTCGGGCTCCAGATCCAGAGACTGGATGGAGTCGTGCATCGGCTGAATCTCGGCACATCGGAGATGGAAGACTCCCTTGACCGTCAGCAGAGGGTGGGAGAGAGGCTTCGTGAAGAGCTGGTGAAGGCCCGGATGGTGCGGTTCGAGGAATGGCTTCCGCAACTTGAGCGATTGCTCGGCAAGACGGCCGAAAGCGCCGGCAAGAAGGCGGTCTTGACACTGGACAGCGATCCGGTCGCCATCGACCGGACGCTGATGGACGCGGTGCGGCCCTGGATCGAGGCCCTGATCTCGAACGCCGTCGTTCACGGCATCGAGCCTTCCACTGAAAGGATCGGGCTTGGAAAACCCGAAGAAGGAAGGGTGCACATTACCCTCGCCTGCCGCCGGGCGGGAATCGAGATCGATCTGTCCGATGACGGAAGCGGACTGGACAGGGAAAGGATAGCAGGGCAGGCCCGGAAGAAGGGACTGCTCGACGGGAGCGAGGAGCTGGACGACGACCGTCTGGTGCAGGTCGTTTTCGAATCCGGCTCGGCCGGACCGCAGCAGGCCGGGATGGAATCGGGACTGGCCGGGGTGGCCCGGTCCGTGAAATCCAGGGGAGGCAGCCTGAGCCTGTCTTTCGAGCCGGGCCGGGGCACGGCTTTTCATTTCCGGTTGCCGGTTGCGGCCTGGGCCTGCCAGGCGCTGATTGTCCGGATCGGCTCGTACAGACTTGCGGTGCCATCTCGGACTGTCAAGTGGGCGCTTCGGGTTCACTCGGGCGATCTGGAGCCGGTCGATGGACTGGATCATGTGCGATTCGGAGGCGGCCTGCATCCCGTTGTCGACATGATCGAGCGAATTGCCGGAATGCCGACCGGCGCGATACCGGACGACCGGTCTTTTGTCGTGGTCCGCAGGGCAGGCGGAACCTTCGCCTTTGCCGTGGACGAGTTCGAGGACACGCTTGAAATCCTGGCGCAGGCGCCGGGGCGCCGACTGGGATCGATTCGGGGAGTCGAGGGGGTCGCCTCGCTCGTCGACGGTATCGCGGTACCGGTCGTGGATCTGGTCGAATTTGCCGAGCATCATGAGAAGATTCCCGGGCAGATTTCCGATTCCGGCCAGTCCGGCCCGATCGGCTGATGCGGCGCCCGGATGGACGGATCATCGCTTCCGGGGCCGAATTGGCACTTTTGGGTAGTGAATCGTGAGCGAAAAACGCATATCATCCCCTGGAGATACCGGCTCTATCCGGAACAATGGAGTCCGGTCGGTATATAGTTATGGGGGTCGACTTCGTGGACAGGCCGATATGCCGGGATTTGCAGGCTTGGATTTGAATGTGTTCAGCCGGCCCTTGTGGTCACATCAAAAGAGCAGGGCATGAGTGCGCAGCCGGACAGATGCGCTGTCAAAGATCTCGTGAAACGGGTGTCGCGATCGATATTCGACCGGACGGGACCTGTCCGGGCCGCCTCCATCAAGCAGGACGGGAGCGTGGTGACCGAAATCGATCACGTCATCCAGGCCCGTCTGAAGCACGAATTGCAGGACCGCTGGCCGCAATTCGGATTCATCGGAGAGGAAATGCTCCACGATGAGCAGGATGCCGTCATCCAGAATTCGAAGCAGGGCTACTGGGTGCTCGATCCCCTGGACGGGACGACCAACTTTGCAAGCGGATTCCTGTTTTACGGCGTGTCCCTGGCGCTGGTCGTCGACGGAATGGCCGAGATTGCCGTCGTCTACGATCCCGTGCGCGGTGAATGCTTCTCGGCCAGCCGGGAGGGCGGCGCCTTCCTGAACGGTCTTCGCCTTGAGGGATCGGGCGAGATGCTGCTGTCCGAATGCGTGGCGAATGTCGACTACAAGCGGCTGACCGAAGACCTGTCGGCCCAGCTTGTCCGCTGCCCCCCGTACCGTTCTCAACGGAATCTGGGCTCCTCGGTGCTCGAGTGGTGCTGGCTGGCCGCCGGACGGTTCCAGCTGTATCTTCATGGCGGACAGAAGCTGTGGGATTTCGCGGCCGGCTACCTCATTCTCCTTGAATCGGGAGGCGTGGCGACCTCTCTGTCGGGGCAGCCCCTGGATTGCAGCAAGCTTCGCAAGCGGGCAATCGTCGCCGCCGTCAACGGCTCTTTGCTCAAGCAGTGGGAGGGGTGGATACGCGGGCACCGGGAGGTGCTGCCGGGGCGGTTGTACCGATCCGGGTAAGTGCGTGTGCGTCGGCCCGGTTTGGCATTATAATTGGCCCTTTGCATGATCCGGCCTGTCACGTTTCGTTCCTTCGAAAGAAGAGGGACGGTTCCGTCGTTCCGGGACAGGGTCTGGCCGAGAAGTGACAGAGAACTCCGCTTGGAACCACACAGAATTCATGACTGAAATAACCCGCCGAACCAAGGCAAACGCGATTCGGGCCCTGAGCATGGATGCCGTGCAAAAGGCCAATTCGGGCCACCCGGGAGCGCCCATGGGCATGGCCGACATCGCCGAGGTGCTGTGGTCGGACTTCCTGATCCACAATCCCCGCAATCCGAACTGGGTCAACCGGGACCGCTTCGTTCTGTCCAACGGGCACGGTTCCATGCTGCTTTATTCGCTGCTGCACCTGACGGGCTATGATCTCGATCTTGAGGAAATCAAGCGTTTCAGGCAGCTGCATTCGAAAACCCCGGGCCATCCCGAGTACGGCTACACGCCAGGCGTCGAAACCACCACCGGTCCGCTTGGACAGGGGCTGTGCAATGCGATCGGCATGGCCATCGCCGAGAAGACCCTGGCGGCGACCTTCAACCGGGAAGGGCACGATATCGTCGATCATTTCACCTATGTCTTCATGGGCGACGGATGCCTGATGGAAGGCATTTCGCACGAGGGCTGCTCGCTCGCCGGCACGCTTGGCTTGGGCAAGCTGATCGCGTTTTACGACGACAACGGCATCTCGATCGACGGGGAAGTCGGCGGCTGGTTCACGGACGATACGCCCGGGCGCTTCCGGAGCTATGGCTGGCACGTAATCGAGAATGTTGACGGGCATGATTCGGCCTCGATCTCGAAGGCGGTCAAGGCCGCGCGGGAGAAGAGTCAAAGACCGACGATCATCTGCTGCAGGACCGTGATCGGCTTCGGTTCTCCGAACAAGGCCGGGAAGGAATCGAGCCACGGGGCGCCGCTCGGCGCGGAGGAGGTCGAACTGGCCCGGCGCGAACTCGGCTGGCATCACCCGCCGTTTGAAATTCCCGAGGCGATCTACGACGCCTGGAGCGGTTGCGAGAGGGGTGCGCAACGGGAACGTGACTGGGAATCGAGATTCGCCCGTTACCGGGATGAATACCCGGACCTTGCACGGGAATTCACGCGGAGGCAGGCCGGGGAATTGCCCGGCGACTGGAGGGCGATGTGCGACGCGATGCTGGATGATGCGGACCGCAAGGCCGAAAGCGTTGCGACGCGAAAGGCGTCGCAACTGGCGCTGGAAGCGCTCGGTCCGGTTCTGCCCGAACTGATCGGGGGTTCCGCCGACCTCACCGGGTCGAACCTGACCCGATGGTCCGGGTCGTGCAACGTTGGCCCGGGCGGGGGCGGCAACTACATCTATTACGGCGTCAGGGAATTCGGCATGGCCGCGATCATGAACGGAATCGCGCGCTACGGGGCGTTCAAGCCGTACGGAGGAACGTTTCTCATGTTTTCCGAGTACGCGCGAAACGCCCTCAGGATGGCGGCTCTGATGAAGCAGCCGGGAATTTTCGTGTTCACGCACGACTCGGTCGGGCTTGGCGAGGACGGTCCCACGCATCAGGCGGTGGAGCAGCTTGCGACACTTCGGCTGATTCCGGGAATGTCGGTCTGGAGACCCTGTGACGCGGTTGAATCCATGGTGGCATGGCAGGAGGCCTGCGAATCGACCGTCCGTCCGTTCTGCCTGCTGTTTTCCAGGCAGTCGGTCCCGCATCAGGAGCGCACGCCGGATCAGCTGTCCGGGATCCGGAAGGGGGGATATGTCCTGAGGGACTGCGAGGGCGAGCCGGAGGTGATCCTGATTGCGACCGGATCGGAAGTCGAGCTGGCCGTCAGTGCGGCGGCCGAATTGTCCGGTGCGCGCGTGCGGGTGGCGTCGATGCCGTCGACGGACCGGTTCGAGGAGCAGGACGAGGGGTACCGGGAATCGGTATTGCCGTCATCCGTCAGGCGGCGGGTGGCGGTTGAAGCCGGGGTCGGCAGCATCTGGGCGAGGTATGTCGGACTGGACGGCGCGGTCGTCAGTATCGAGACATTCGGCGAATCGGCGCCGGCCAACGACGTGTTCTCGCATTTCGGCATGACGACCGACACCGTCGTGGAGACGATCAGGAGGCTGTTGCCGGATTCCTGAATCGTCATGAACCCTTGTTGAATACGAAATCCGCTCTCGCCTCGCGAAAACCCCGGGCGGGGCTGCGGGGCGGGCGAACCCTGAAATGGCGCTGCGCCATGAAAAACGACCCTTCGACGCAAAACGGAGACTAAAATGACCATAAACGTCGCGATCAACGGTTACGGCCGAATTGGCCGGAACATTCTTCGGGCCAGGTACGAATCGAACAACGAAGAGATTCGCATTGTCGCCATCAACGATCTGGGCGATGCCCGGATCAATGCGCATCTGACCCGCTACGACACGGCCCACGGCCGGTTTCCGGGCACCGTGGACGTCGATGAGGACAGCCTGATCATCAACGGGGACCGCGTCCGGGTGCTGTCCGAACGGGATCCGTCCCGGCTGCCATGGGGCGATCTCGGGGTCGACGTCGTCTATGAATGCACCGGATTGTTCACCAGCAGGGAGAAGGCGGGTGCGCACCTCGAGGCGGGAGCGAAGAAGGTCATCATATCTGCGCCCGGAGGGAGCGATATCGACGCGACGGTCGTGTACGGCGTCAATCACGACACGCTGAAATCCACGGACACCATCATTTCCAACGCATCCTGCACAACCAACTGTCTTGCGCCGCTCGCCAAGGCCCTCAACGATTCGATCGGGATCGTCCACGGGCTGATGAACACCATCCATGCCTACACCAACGACCAGGTTCTGACCGACGTCTATCACAGCGACCTGAGAAGGGCCCGTTCGGCAACGAGTTCCATGATCCCCACCAAGACGGGGGCCGCCGCCGCGGTGGGACTGGTGCTTCCGGAGTTGAACGGCAGGCTGGACGGCTTCTCGATCCGCGTGCCGACGATCAATGTCTCGGTGGTCGATCTAACCTTCTCGGCGGCGAGAGCCACCTCCGTGGAGGAGATCAACCGGATTCTCAAGGACGCTGCGGACGGAAAGGTTCTGGACTACACCGACGAGCCCCTGGTTTCGGCGGACTTCAACCATGTTCCCGCCTCGTCCACCGTGGACGCCGGCATGACCCGCGTTACGGGCGGCACCCTTGTCAAGGTCTGTTCCTGGTATGACAACGAGTGGGGCTTTTCCAACCGGATGCTCGACACCACGTCCGCCTTGATGAATGCGCAATAGGCATTGCGCCGGGAGGCCGAACCGGACTTTCCTGCACGGAAGCCTTTCTTCCGTGGGCTGCCCGCCTGCCCGGATTCGAACGGCATGAAGTACAGAACACTCGAGGACATCGACCTCGCGGGCAAGCGGGTGCTGATACGGCTGGATCTGAATGTCCCGATCCAGGATGGCAAGATCACCTCGACGGCCCGAATCGACCTGTCGGTCCCCACGATCCGAAAGGCCATGGAGGCGGGCGCGAAAGTGATGGTGATGTCTCACCTCGGCCGTCCGGTGGAGGGGCAGCCCGAAAAACGGTACTCCCTCGGGCCGGTCGCGGAATGCCTGAGCTCGGCGCTGGGCCGGGAGATCCGATTTGTCGAAGACTATCTGGTGAGTGAACCGGAGCTCGACCCGGGTCAGGCCGTGCTGTTTGAAAACGTCCGGTTCAATCCCGGCGAGAAGGCGAATGACGAGGCATTGAGCCGACGCTATGCCGGGTTGTGCGACGTGTTCGTGATGGATGCATTCGGTGCGGCCCACCGCATGCAGTCCTCGACCTGCGGTGCCGGCATGTTCGCCTCCGAGGTGTGTGCCGGCCCGCTGCTGTCGGCCGAGCTCGAGGCGCTAAGTGCCGTCGTCGAGAACCCGGCAAGGCCGATGGCGGCCATTGTCGGCGGCTCCAAGGTCTCGACGAAGCTCACGTTGCTCGAATCCATGCTGTCGACGGTCGACTGGCTGATTCCGGGAGGAGGAATCGCCAACACGTTCCTTGCCGCATCCGGTATCGGTGTCGGCCAGTCGCTTTACGAGCCTGAACTGGTGGATTTCGCGGCGGACCTGATCCGTCTGGCCGACAAGAACGGCAAGCGCATCCTGTTGCCCGATGATGTCGCGGTGGCCGACAGATTTGCCGCCGATGCCGCCGCCGTCGTGAAGCCTGTCGACGATATCGGGCCGAAGGACATGGTTCTGGATATCGGCCCGGCCACGTCGGAGAAATACCGAAGCGTGCTCGATTCGGCCGAAACGATTGTCTGGAACGGTCCCATGGGCGTTTTCGAATTCGACGCCTTTGCACGGGGCACGCGTGACATCGGACAGGCGGTCTGCTCGTCCGGCGGTTTTTCCGGGGCGGGGGGAGGCGAGACCCTGGCGGCGATCGAGCGGTTCGATCTGGCCGACGGCATTTCCTGCATTTCGACGGGAGGGGGCGCGTTTCTGGAATTCCTGCAGGGCGATTCGCTGCCCGCCGTCAGGATGCTCGAGTCGTCGGCATAGGGCCGGTTTTCCGAATCGCCGGACTCCCGGCTGCGCGCAGGCGGATCAGGCCAGGGCCGGCAAGATCTGCAGAGTGCCTTCGACGATCATCTTGATCGCGACATAGAGGATGATGAGAAGGCCCACGTAGCCGATCCATCGTCGCTTCTGCAGGAGGTCCGCGATCAGGGTTGCAGCGACCATCATCAGGACGACGGAAAGCGCGAGCCCGAAGACCAGGATCGCGGTATGACCCTCCGCGATGCCGGCCACGGCCAGGACGTTGTCGAGCGACATCGACACGTCAGCCATCACGATGTACCAGATGGCCGACAGCATGGACGGGTTTTCGGCGGGCTCGGCTTCGGCCCGGGTCTCTTCCGCCGCCTTGGGGGCGGTTTCTTTGAGATCCCTCCAGAGTTTCCAGCACACCCACAGCAGCAGTAGCCCGCCGACAAGCAGCAGGCCCAGGATCTGAAGCAGCTGAACCGTGACCAGAGCAAAGGCGATTCTCAGGACCACTGCGGCGGCAACGCCGTAGAAGATGACCTTGCGCCGATACTCGGGAGCGAATCTCCCGGCCACCATGCCGATCACAATGGCGTTGTCTCCCGCAAGAACGAGGTCCACGAAGACGATCTGGATCAGTTTCAGCAGGTGCTCGGTATATTCCATGAAAGGAAGCGCTTGTTTCCGTGCGGGGCAGGCCCGGCGTGTACACAGGGTTTACAGCTCATCCAAGAGACGACGGATCAGGGGAAGGCGCATTCCTTCATATCCGGGATGCGCAAACTTACCGGGTAATCGCAATCGATACTGCTTGGCGGGGGTATTATGCCAGAAATCCCGCGATTCGGGCGAAGGGCTGTGCACAGGCTGTTCCGGAGTACGGATGCGGCTTGAGGCGGATGACGGCGTATGGCTCGAACGGGAACGACAGGATTTCCCGCGGCGGGCAGTTTGCCGTTAGAATCCTCTTTCCTGAAGCACCGGGCCGAATGCCGTCCGCCCAGTTTTCGAACGCCGCCTATCCAGGACTGATACCGCATGTACCGGAACATACTGATTCTCGCAATCTGCAACGCACTCATCATGTCGAGCACATCGCTGACCATGACCAGTTCCGCCCTGGTCGGGCTTGCGCTTGCGCCGCAGAGCATCTATGCGACGTTGCCGCTGGGTCTTTCCTACGTATCGGTGATGGCCGGCCTGATCCCGATTTCCCTGTTCATGCAGAAATACGGCAGGAAGCCGGGGTTCTACATCGGGGCCGCAAGCGGGCTGATTGGCGGCATCCTGGCGGCGGCCGGAATCTAT
The DNA here is from genome assembly GCA_009841725.1 of Gammaproteobacteria bacterium. Lineage (GTDB taxonomy): Bacteria > Pseudomonadota > Gammaproteobacteria > Arenicellales > Poriferihabitantaceae > Poriferihabitans. Next base: position 2,699 of record VYGS01000127.1, on the reverse strand, counting down.
TCCGGCAGTTTCGTGCTGTTCACCCTTGCGGCGGTCTTTCAGGGCGTGTCCATGGCCAGCGCGCAATTCCTGCGTTTCGCGGCAGCGGAAGTGGCCGACGGCGAGTACCGCAGCCGCGCCATCTCGTGGGTACTGGTCGGGGGACTGGTGTCGGCGTTCCTGGGCCCTTCGATCGCCCGCTTTACGCAGGACATCGGGGGATTGCCCCCGTTTACCGTCGCCTTCGGCAGCATCATCGTGCTGAGTGCGCTGGTGTTCGCCATCCTGCCCCTGGCCTCCCTCTCGGTCTCCGGGGAAGATATGCGGGACAACGACAGGCGGCCGCTTTCCAGGATCGTGATTCTGCCCGGTTTCATCGTGGCCGCCCTGTGCGCGATGATCGCCTATGGAACCATGAACATCCTGATGGTCTCGACCCCTTTAGCGATGCAGGCGTCGGAGCTTGACTTCGACCAGATCGCCGTGGTGATCCAGTGGCACATTGTCGGCATGTTCGCTCCCTCGTTCTTCACGGGACATCTCATCCACCGTTTTGGCGTGCTTCGGGTCATGCTGGCCGGCGTCCTGGCCCTGTTCTGCAGCATCTGGGCCGGTGTCAGCGGGGACTCCTACGGGCATTATCTCGCGGGGCTGGTGGCCCTGGGGATCGGCTGGAATTTCCTGTTCGTGGGCGGCACGACCCTGTTGACCGAGGTGCACCGCCCCTCGGAAAAGGGCATGGTCCAGGGGCTGAACGATTTTCTGGTATTTTCGGTGGTTGCCACCACGGCCGCCATATCGGGCTATCTGCACCACCAGCTCGGCTGGATCATGCTGAATCTGGTAACGATCCCGACACTTGTGCTGGCGGCGTCAGGCATTGTCGTCTTGTGGGTGATCCGGGCCCGGCGGCTGCGTCACGCCGGCTAGCCGCACGATACGGGTGCGGGACCACACGTCGTGCCAGGCAAGCCGGCTCGGATGGAAGGCCGAGATGATGAAGCCGGCGCCGAGGGCCGCCCACGAGAGGATCGAAACCAGAAACCGTGACCACGCCTGTTTCAGGGTGATGGCCCGGGACGGATCCTCGGTGTTGAGCAGGCGGATTTTCCATGAGCGCATGCCGAGCGTCTGGCCTCCCCGGCACCAGGGCCATGCAAAATAGAGGAAGCAGACGGCAAGCAGGTATCCTGACCGGACCGCCCGGTCGATGATCGGGTCAAGGTATTCGGACACCAGCGGCATGGGAAGCCATGCGATGAAAAGGATGCAGGCGAGCAGGATGAAATCATAGGCCATGGCGGCGCATCTTCTCGGCAGGGAGCAGGGGGGAAACCGATCCGGAGTTGCGGCACCTTTTTGGTAATCCGAATTCATGATGAGGAATAACTGCTTGTTTTGCAGTCAATTATATTCACAGGGTGCAGGAAGGCACGATCCGGGCCGTTGATTACGGGCGATTGCTGTACTCCGATAAAGCTATACGGTCTATCTGTATGAAATATAACAAGAATATTTGATATCTGGATAAACGGGAAAATTTCTCGAATCCGGTGCCGCCGGGTTTTGCCGCGGATTCGGAAAATTGTCCACAGAATTATTCACAGGTTTTGCCGAATTGCCGGAGACAGTACGCCCCGGGCGAAGGCTCCATGTTCATGAGTGAAAACGGAGTCGGCTTTCGGCATGCGGAATCTGCGCCCGGATGTCCCCGGGGGCACGCTCCCCGGTCATTTCTTCCGGATATGCGAACGTTGCGCGGAAGAGGGGCGAGGAGCCCGGTGCATGCCGTTCAGGTTCTTGAGGCGGCGACGATCGCGTCGATCGACTCTCCGAGAACGCGGCTGAATTCCTTGTCGGACTGGGCGACATTCAGCCCTTCGGTCAATGCCCTCGAGAAGCTCGCGCTCATCCCCCTGTTCTCGCCCAGACGCCGGTTTGCCTCCTCCCGGCTGTAGCCGCCGGACAGCGCCACCACTTTCAGTATGTTGTCGTGCTGGATGCAGTCGAGATAGAAGTCCGGAATCTCGGGCAGTGTCAGCTTGAAGATGACCTTCTGTCCGGTTTCCAGGGCGTCCAGGCGGGACAGCAGCTCGGAGCGCAGTATCGATTCGGCCGCTTGCTTGCGGGGCGAATGGATGTCGACTTCAGGTTCGATGATCGGGACCAGCCCCTTGTTCAGGATCCGGATGCCCGTTTCGAATTGCTGCTCCACCACATCGCCGATGCCCTTCGGATTGTCGGTCTTGATCACCGAGCGCATCTTGGTGCCGAACACGCCGTTGTCGAGGGCCTTGTCGAGCAGGGCGTCGAGCTCCGGCATCGGCTTCATGACCTGCACGTCGTTCTCTTCGTCGGCAAGCCCCTTGTCCACTTTCAGAATCGGAACGATTCCCTTGTCCTCCCAAAGGTAGCGGGCGGTCGGTTTGCCGGCGACCGTTCGGTCCATGGTGTTCTCGAACAGGATGGTAGCCATGATCTTGTCGCGGGTGAAGTGCCCGTTGGTCATGATGCGGGTGCGCATCTCGTGCACTTTCAGGAACATCTCCTCGTCCGAGGAGTATTCGCTCTCATCGACACCGTACAGCTTCAGTGCCTTGGGGGTGCTGCCCCCGCTTTGATCCAGTGCGGCGATGAAACCGGTGGAATTCGCGACGGCCGCAAGTTGCTCTTCTGATCGACTCATTTGGGGAAAATTGGTGGTGGAAAGTGGCTTGGAA
>VYGS01000057.1:2959-14662 GCA_009841725.1 Gammaproteobacteria bacterium | reverse complement strand
CCTCTAATTTAGCAAGGTTTTTTCATTTTGAACAATTTCTAATTGTCGATCAGGGTATTCGGGTTCAGCGTATGCGGGACTCTGAGGACCCGGTCAACCCGTGTTGGCGAAGGTGCTGGATGGATGTTCTGGGCTCAAGGGCATATATGGAGTCTGATGTGGCTGTAGACGCGTTGCTACTCGGACTGCAGGAAACATCTGGGGTTGACGCGGGAGTAGATTCGGGTCACCGTGTACTTGCCGACCGGACAGGTGACGCGGAATTCCTTGGAGTGTCGCTCCGGATCCGTTTCGAGCGACGACTTCGAGCCTTGAGCCCGTTTATCTCCGATGATTAGTAGAGGGATAGCCACTCGGGTTGCGAGAGTAGATTGACAGTGATGGCAGAGAAGGTCATCCTGCCAGAGTGAAACTCTGTTACCGGACAAGACTCTTGAAGTTGATGAGTTGTTTAGGACGCACCGGTACTGAGTTCCGTGGTGATGGAGCCCCTTTCTAAGCGTCCGCTGATCCCGCGAATACCTGCGATTTCCCGGGTGAGGGCAGAATACGGCAACACCCAATGGCGTGCGATGGGGGCGTTACTGGGCCATGGCAGCCCCGTTTTCGAATAGTTGCGGGACACGCGGCGGATGGTCCGGGGATGAAGACGTCGCGGTGCCTGCTGACGGGCGCGCTCTCGGTGGCACCCTGCAGGGTTGTCGGGTTGCGCCCGGAGGATGCAGACGCCGAAAGGGCCGAACCGGCCTATGGGCCGGATCGGTCGAGAAGACGCTTCCGGTCAAGGCCGGTCTCGACCGGGGCCAGTTCGATTCGCAGCGCGTGGAACCAGTCCCGAACCGGCTTCAGCACGTCGTTTGCCATCGACCGTTCAAGATAGCCCAGAACCCGGGGGATATGCTTCAGATAGACCGGCTTGCCATCCCGTATCCAGAGGCGGGTGAAGATTCCCGCAACCTTTGCGTGTCGCTGCGCACCCCATACGGTGCAGTGGTGGAGGAAGGCGTCCGGATCGACTCCTTCGCGCAATGACAGATACAGTTCGGTCATCTCTCGACCGAGGTCCCGTGAAACATCCCGTCGGGCGTCCTCAAGCAGGGAGACGACATCGTAGACGGGCGGTCCAATCAGAGCATCCTGATAATCCAGGACTGCGCAGTCATCATCCGCCTGCATCAGGTTGTCCACGTGATAGTCACGCAGCACGAGAGTCTCTTCTCCTGGCGACAACCCCTGATGGATCAGGCGCCAGGCCTCGATATAATCTTCCCGGAGGCGACGGCCGGTGCGTCTCTGTGTGATGGCCGGAAGGTACCAGTCCGTGAAGAGCAGGGCTTCCTGGATGAATTGATCGAAATCATAATGCCCGAGGTTGATCCGGCGGGCATCGGGGTGGTTGTGCAATGCGGCCAGCAACCGGATTGCGCGGGAATAGAGAAACGTCTCGTCGTTTCCCTGCTCCAGTAGCCGGGTAAAAGTGAGGTCTCCGAGATCCTCGATCAGCGCGAAACCCGTCGACAGGTCGGATCGGTAGATCGTCGGGCATCGCACCCCCAGCTTGTGAAGGTGGGAGGTCATCAAGACAAAGGCCGTCAAGTCTTCCTTGCCGGGCGGGGCATCCATGAGCATGGCCTGTCGTCCGTCATGGTCGAGGCGGTGGTACCGGCGGAACGAGGCATCCGGGACAAGGCTTGTCACGGCCGCGCCGGACCATCCGCAATCGGCGATGAACCGGTTCATCGCCGCCGTTCGGCTATCGTCCATTCAATTCAACAACTCCTTGATTCGCGATTCGAGCACTGACCGTTGACCAAGGTCGGATATCGGAAGCCCGTCCCGATCCGTGATGAAAAAGGTGTCTTCCGCCTTTTCCCCGAGAGTCGAGACCTTGGCGGACAGCAGGCGGATCTTGTGCTCGTGCAGGGCCCGCGAGACGTTGTAGAGAAGGCTCGGGCGATCCTGCGAAGTCACTTCCATGGTGGTGTGTCCCAGCTCGGCATTGTCGTCGAACACGACCGTGGTGGGCACCTTGAACTGCTTCATGACTCTAGGAAGGCTCATCGAGGTCGGGCTGTATCCGTTGACGGGATTCAGCATGAAACGGCGAATCTCCTCCCGGTGATGCTCCAGCATCAGGCTCGTGACTGGCTCGCGATGCGCGTTGACGGCAATGAAGATCATGATGCCGAGGCCGGAATTCGTTCCATGGATTCGCGCATCCAGGATGCCCAGCCGCAGACTGTCCAGGGCCCCTGTGGAACGAACCAGCAGATCCTCGGATTCCGGGGTCACGATCAGGATCTGCTCGGCATTGATTTCGTTGCGGTGGCGAACCGCCACCAGAGGGAGATCGGTCAGCGACGCATTGCAAATCTGCTCGGCCTGCCAGGCGCAGGTAAGGGGCGCGTTCCGGAGGAAATACTCCTGGTCCAGTTGAATCCAGAACCGTTCCAGACGAGAGGTCTCGATCCCGGGGTCGACCAGCTTGCGGATCGCCTGCTTGCGTTCCTCCACCCGTTTCTCGATCGCATCGGTCGCGCCGATCCCCGAACGCAGCCGACGGGAAGTGGCGTTGTAGAGATTGCCGAGCAACCGGCCTTTCCATTCGTTCCAGAGGGTGTGGCTCGTGCCCCGTATGTCTGCCACCGTGAGGAGATACAGGTTGTCCAGATGCTCCTGATCTCCGACCTTTTCCGCGAAGCGGTCGATCACCCGCGGGTCGGAAGTGTCTTCCTTCTGGGCCGTGAACGACATGAGAAGATGATGGCGGACCAGCCAGCTCACAAACCCCGCATCGTATTCGTTCATGCCGAGGCGCCGGCACAGCGAGAGGGCGATCTTTTCGCCGACCTCGGAGTGATCCCTTCCGCTGCCCTTGCCGATGTCGTGGCACAATGCGGCCAGGAACAGGCGTTCGCGCTGATTGAGCTTGCCGATGATGTCCGAGAGAATCGGAAATTCGTGGTAGTGCTCCTCGACCATCAGCCGCCTGAGATTCCTGATCACGAACAGGGAGTGGGTGTCGACCGTGAAAATGTGAAACAGGTCGTGCTGCATCTGGCCGACTATCTTCCCGAATTCCGGAAAGAATCTGCCCAGAATCCCGTAAGTGTTCATGCGTCGCAGGCAATGGGTCAGTCCCACCGGGTGCCGGAACATCTCCAGGAACAGGCGGCGGTTGCCGGGATCCTTGCGAAAGTCGGCATCGATCAGGTGCAGGCTGTTTCGGATCTTCCGGACCGTGGCGGACTGCACCCCGGTGAGTTCCGGATGTTTCTGCATGACGTGAAACAGCTCCAGCAGGGCGGCCGGATGTCGCTCGAACACCTCTTCATCGGCGATTTGCAGCAGTTTTCCGACTGCGTTGAACCGCGAATTGATCTTGCGCCGGGCCGGCGGCGAGCGGCTCAGGAGCACCTCGTCGAAATGCTGAAGCACGCTTTCATTGAGGATCTGCACTTCTTTGGCGGTCCGATAGTATTGCTGCATCAGCTTCTCGACGCCCATGCGGGACGGATCGTCTCGGTATCCCAGCTGCTCGGCGAGGTCCCGCTGGTAGTCGAAGAGAAGCCGGTCCTCGCATCGTCTCGCCAGGATGTGCAGGCCGTTTCTGAGCTTCCACAGGAAGTTCCGGGAATTGAGAAGCGTTCGGTATTCCCGGTCCGTGAGAAACGCGTGCTCGACCAGTTCCTCGAGCCGATGGGTTCCGAAATGGCGGTTGGCAACCCAGCTGATCATGTGAAGGTCCCGGAGGCCGCCGGGGCTTTCCTTGAGGTTCGGTTCCAGATTGAACTGGGTCTCACTGAAGCGCAGGTGTCTTTTCTGCTGTTCCTCCATTTTTGCCCGGAAGAACCGGTCGGCAGGCCAGATGTCGTTCTGGCGGAGCCGGGACCGGACTTTGCCGAATCGCTCTTGCGCCCCGTCCAGCAACCGCAGCTCCATCATTGATGTGGCGACGGTCAGATCCTCCTTCGCGAGGCTGACGCAATCGTCGTCCGTCCTTGCGCTGTGGCCGATTTTCATGCCGACATCCCAGCAGAACTGCACGAAAATCTCGACCAGCCGAATGTGCGAATCATCGACCTTTTCCGGCAGCAGGATCAGGAGGTCGATGTCGGACGCCAGGTTCAGTTCGCCCCGTCCGTAGCCGCCCACCGCAATCAGAGAGGGGGGATGGATGCAGGCGGAGTGGGCAATCGACTGTTTCCAGGCCTGCACCAGGATGAGATCGGTCATCCGGATCCGGTGCTTGCTCAGAATGTCTGAGCGCCCGCCGCCGAGATGGTATTCGGACAGCGCATTGAGGCCATGGTAGAGGGCCTCCTGGAATTTTTCCACGCCTTCGCGGGTATCCACTGCGGCTTCTTTCAGGCTTGCCTCGTCGAAAATGTCGGAATGGCTGAGCCGGCTCATGACAAGGTCAGGATCTCGTGCCCGTCGGCGGTCACGAGGATCGTGTGTTCCCATTGTGCGGACAGGCTTCTGTCGCGGGTCACCACGGTCCAGTTGTCGCTCAGCAGCCGCGTCTCCTTCTTTCCGGCATTGATCATCGGCTCGATCGTAAAGGTCATCCCTTCGCACAGCTCCAGACCCGTTTCCGGGACGCCGTAATGCAGGACCTGGGGGTCTTCGTGGAAACCCCGGCCGATGCCGTGTCCGCAGTATTCGCGCACGACCGAAAAGTTGTGCGACTCGGCATAGCGTTGTATGGTGTGGCCGATGTCGCCCAGCCGGGTTCCGGGGCGGACCAGTCCGATTCCCCGGTACATGCTTTCACGGCTGACTTCGCACAGGCGGCGCGCCCGGATCGAGGGCTCGCCCACGTAGAACATCCGACTGGTGTCGCCGTGATATCCGTCCTTGATGACGGTCACGTCAATGTTGATGATGTCGCCCGCTTTCAGTACCTTTTCGCCGGGAATGCCGTGACAGACGACGTGGTTTACGGAGGTGCAGATGGACTTGGGAAACCCGCGATAATTGAGCGGGGCGGGGATTGCCTGCTGCTCGTTCACGATAAACTCGTGACACAGCGTGTTGAGCGTGTCGGTGGTGATCCCGGGCCTGACTTCCGACTCGATCATGTCGAGAACCTGTGCCGCCAGCCGGCCGGCAACCCGCATCTTGCGTATCTCGTCGGGAGTCTTGATTTTGACTTTCATGATGGATCGAATCCCGGGTCTGCCCGGTTGCTCGTTGTAAAAGGAGGAATCCCGCGCTTTTTTCCGCCGGTGGATTCATGTATAATCCGCCGCTCTTGAAGCCGGACCGGTTCCGGTGCGGTCGCTAGCATAGCATCCGTTCTTCGATCCGGCAATGAATTCGCACACGGCGATTATGTCTCCCCGGGTGCCGGATCCGGTTCAGCCGGAACGGTCGGAAGACAGTAACCGTGGTGGCTCAACCCGTTAACGAAAGTTCAAGAACCATGACGATAAGCATGCGTCGGCTGCTGCAGGCCGGTGTTCATTTCGGTCACCAGACCCGATACTGGTCACCATCCATGGCGCCCTACATCTACGGCCGCCGCAACAAGATACACATTATCAACCTGGAAAAGACCTTGCCCATGCTGGACGAGGCGTTGAATTTTCTGGGGACGGTGGCTTCCAGGGGCGGCACGGTCCTGTTCGTCGGAACCAAGCGCCAGGCCGGCAAGCAGATTCGCGAGGCAGCCACAGCCTGCGGTTCCCCGTTTGTCGATCACCGCTGGCTCGGCGGAATGCTCACCAATTTCAAGACCGTCCGGAATTCCATTACCCGTCTCAAGGAGCTCGAGGAGTTCATGAAAAGCGCCGATCGGGCGAAAATGAGCAAGAAGGAAATACTGTCCCTGGACCGGGAGCGGGCGAAGCTGGATCGGACCCTGTCCGGAATCAAGGAGCTTGAAGGGCCTCCGGATGTACTGTTCGTCATCGATGTCCAGTATGAGAAGATCGCCGTCCGGGAAGCCGCCAAGCTGGGAATCCCGGTGGTGGCCGTGGTCGACACAAACTGCTCTCCCGAGAACATCGAATACGTCATTCCCGGCAACGACGATTCCGGCAAGGCGATCGGCCTGTACCTTGAAGTGGTCTCCCAAGCGATCAGCGAGGCGCGCGCGGCAAAACAGCTGGAAGCTCCGCTTGCCGAGGGAGACGAATTCGTCGATGTCGAGGAGGCCGGCAAGGTCATGGATCTGTCGGGAGTCCTCGATCCGGACAGCGCCGATCAGGATACAGCCCCGTCGGAAGCGGAGGAGCCGGTCGAGCAGGACAAGTCCGAGGAAGCGCCTCCCAAGCAGGTGGTCAGAAAGAGAGTGGTCAGAAAGAAGTCGGCCCAAGACGGCGCGAAATCCGCCAAAAAAGCGCCGGCCGACACCGAAGCAGCGCAGGCACCTTCCCTCGACAAGGTCGACGAAATCGTGGCCGAGGTTGCTGCCGGATCGCGCAGCCAGGGCGGGGCCATCCGGTACATGCACGAGGCCGGCATGGATCATCACGACATTGCAGGCAGGCTGGATGTCGAATATCAGCGCGTGCGTGCAGTCTTGCTGGAAAGCGCGTCGAGGCTGACGCGTCCGGTGGATGAGGAAGCAGAATCGCCGGCAGACGAAGATCCGTTTGCATAGACCGGCCGGAGCCGGTTCGGGCTGTCCGCCCGTCGCAATATCCGTAAACCCATCGACAGATGCCAGAGGGCCGTACACGATGACAATCTCGACCGCAATGATCAAGGAGCTTCGCGAAAGAACCGGTGCCGGAATGATGGATTGCAAGAAGGCGCTTCAGGAAACCGGGGGCGACCTGGAACTGGCCATTGAGGAATTGCGCAAGAAAGGCGCGGCGGCTGCAGCGAAGCGGGCCGGCCGGATCGCGGCCGAGGGGGCGATTGCCTGCCTTTCCGATGATTCGCACAGCGTGCTTGTCGAGGTCAACTGCGAAACCGATTTTGTCGCGAAAGACGATTCATTCAGGGCGTTCTGCAACATCGTGGCCGACTCGATCCTGCATGCGCTCCCGGAAGGGAACGCGGACCTCGGTGCTCTCAGGATCAGCGATGCCGTCTCGACGCCTGAAGGATTCCGCACGATCGAAGACGCTAGGCAGGGCCTGATCACCAAGATCGGAGAGAATATCTCGGTGAGGCGTTTCGCCCTGATGCCGTCCGGACAGGGCGTGGTCGGGCAGTACCTGCACGGATCACGAATCGGCGTACTGGTCAATCTGAGCGGCGGCAGCGACGCGTTGAAGCTGGATATTGCCATGCACATTGCTGCCAGCCGGCCATTGTGCATTTCGGCACAGGACATGGATGCACAAGTGCTGGAGAGGGAACGCGGCATCTACGAATCCCAGGCGGCGGAGAGCGGAAAACCGCCTGCGATCGTCGAGAAAATGGTGGAAGGGCGAATCCGGAAGTTTCTCGCCGAAAACACCCTGCTCGGGCAGCCTTTTGTGAAGAATCCCGACATCACGGTGGGAGAACTGGTCAAGTCCGAGGGAGTCAGCGTGCTTGCAATGGAGCGGTTTGAAGTCGGTGAAGGACTGGAAAAACGAAGCGACGATTTCGTGGCCGAAGTGATGAGCCAGGCGGCGGGCTGACCGCCTGGACTGGTCAAACCCGGCATCGACGGTGCCGTATCGGCAAGTCCGCGAGCCATGCCGTCGGCGGTATCCGGCCTGAATTGGAGTATACTCTCTAGCGTGAATTTCAATCCGTCTCCACAACACGACGCATGATCGAAGAAATCAAACAAGACGCTGAAGAGAGAATGCGAAAGACGGTTGCCTCCACTCGTGACAGCATGGCGCGAATCCGCACCGGCCGGGCAAGCACGGCACTGCTTGATCATTTGAGCGTTGACTATTACGGGACCGATGTCCCGATTAGTCAGGTCGCAACGGTTGCTGTCGCGGATGCGCGGACGTTGACGGTCCAGCCTTGGGAAAAGCACATGTTGTCGGTGATCGAAAAGGCGATACTCGAGTCCGACCTTGGCCTGAATCCGGCCACGGCAGGGGAAGTCATGCGCATTCCCCTGCCGGCAATGACCGAGGAGAGACGGGTGGAACTTGGCAGGGTCGTTCGCCAGGAAGGGGAAAACGGAAAGATCGCAATCCGCAATATCAGACGTGACGCGATTCACACCGTACGGGAACTTCTCAAGGAAAAGGAGATTTCACAGGACGAGGAAAAGGCGGTGGAATCCTCCCTGCAGACGCTTACCGACCAGTATGTCGGACAGATCACCGAGGTTGTCGAAGACAAGCAAAAAGAAGTCATGGAGGTGTAGAACGTCATTCATGGATGTCGTTCAGCAAGTCAGGACCGATCTCCGGGCGGCGCTGCCCGGCTGCGCGGGCGGCATCGTCCCGGTTCGCTGATCACAATGGAAGGCGGATCGGTGTCACCCGGCTCGGGAATATGCAGACAAGATCATGCAGGCGGGACGTTGCCCGAGCACGTCGCCGTGATCATGGACGGCAACGGCCGCTGGGCAATGCAAAGAGGGTTGCCGAGAACAGCCGGACACAAGGTCGGCGTCGATGCCGCCCGGGAGTTGGTGAAATCCTGCCGGAAAAGGGGGATCTCCTACCTGACGCTGTTCGCCTTCAGCAGCGAAAACTGGAGACGTCCAGCGGAAGAGGTTCGGGTGTTGCTGGATCTTCTCGGCTCCTCGCTCGAGAATGAGACGCGTCTCCTCGACGAAAACGACATACGGCTGATGGTGATCGGGGATGTCCCCCGGTTCCCGAAACTGCTCCAGCGGTCGATCGAAAAGACCTGCCGGCGGACCCGGAACAACCGTTCCATGACCTTGACCATTGCGCTGAACTATGGGGGGCAGTGGGATATTCTGAATGCCTGCCGGTCCATTGCCGAAAGCATTCAGGACGGAGAGATCGCTGTATCCGAGGTCACCCGGAATCTTGTCGAATCCCGCTTGTGCACCCGAGACCTGCCTGATCCGGACCTGTTCATCCGGACCGGAGGGGAAATCCGCATCAGCAATTTCCTGCTCTGGCAGCTTGCCTACACGGAGTTGTATTTCACGGATACCTACTGGCCGGATTTTGACATCGACTGCTTCGAAAGAGCGCTGAAAGTATTTGCCGACAGGCAGCGTCGCTTTGGGAATGTCGAGCAGCAGATCGAAGAGTGCGCATGATCCGGGCCCGGCTAATCACTGCAGTCGTGCTGGCGCCGACGGTGATCGCGTTGACCCTGCTGCTTGATGACTTCTGGTTCGGCCTGGTCTTGGGGGGCGTGGTTCTTCTGGGGCTGCGGGAATGGGCCGCCTTGAAGTCACGGGGTGTTGCGGCGGTTCTGGCGGGTGCCGTCCCGCTCGCAATGCTTTTTGTGCTTGGCCACGAATCGCCGAGTCTCCTGCTGGCGATCAGCGGTGTCGCTGCCTGTGTCTGGATCGGCCTGAGCGTCGATCTTCTGAGGAACGGGCTGGAGCCGTTCCATTCCGTTCTCAACTCGTATCCCATGGGTGTATTCCTGCTGTCCGGAGCATGGTCTGCGGCAGTACTGATCCACGGGTGGGCCGATGTCGGTCCGATCACGGTGATTGCCACGCTTTGCATCGTATGGGCCGCCGACAGTTTCGCCTATTTCGCCGGGAAACGGTTTGGCCGGAAAAGGCTGGCCCCCGCACTGAGTCCGGGCAAGTCCGTGGAAGGGGTCGTCGGGGGGCTCGCCGGGACGATGGCCGTAGCCGTGGTTTTCGGCTATGCCGTACTGCATCTTGACGGCGTGAAACTGGCTGCGTGGATCGGCTGCGGCCTTGCCGCCGGACTGATCAGTGTCGCGGGAGATCTCTACGAGAGCCGGCTCAAGCGGATCGTCGGCGTGAAAGACAGCGGCCGTCTTCTTCCCGGCCACGGCGGGATTCTCGACCGGATCGACAGCGTTATCGCGGCCATGCCGGTCATCGCGACGGGATGGTCGATCATCCGATGACGATCGGGGTCGCCATTTTGGGATCGACCGGCTCGATCGGTCATTCGACACTGGACGTGGTGGCCCGCCATCCCGACCGGTTCCACGTTGTCGCCCTCACGGCGAGACGGAACGTGGAGATGATTTTTGATCAGTGCGTCCGTTTCTTGCCTGAGACCGTTGCCATGCTGGACGAGACCTCGGCCGAAATTCTTTCGGGACGATTGCGAAAGGCGGGTCTGGAGACCGAGGTCAAGGCGGGAGAGGGCGGGATCCTGGACATTGCCTCCGGACCGGCCGAGACCGTGGTGAACGGCATTGTCGGTGCGGCGGGCCTGATGCCGGTCATTTCGGCAGTCGAGGCCGGCAAGAGGCAGCTGATCGCCAACAAGGAACCGCTGGTGATGCTGGGGACGTACATCGTTGATCTGGCCCGTGAACACGGAGCCCTGCTGCTTCCGCTGGACAGCGAGCACAACGCCATCTTCCAGTGCCTGCCTGTAGCGGAGACGCTCGAGAAGGAAGGCTCGCCCCGGATCAGGGGGGAGATGGGCGTGCGGAAAATCATTCTGACCGGATCGGGCGGTCCCCTTCGGGCGTTTCCGCTTGACAAGATGCATACGGTCGATCCCGAACAGGCCGTCGCCCATCCCAACTGGGAAATGGGAAAAAAGATTTCGGTCGATTCGGCGACAATGATGAACAAGGGCCTGGAATTGATCGAGGTGTGCTGCCTGTTCGGGGTGGGTCATGATTTGGTCGAGATCGTGGTTCATCCGCAAAGCATCATCCACTCGATGGTGGAATACCTGGACGGTTCGGTCATCGCCCAGTTGGGGATGCCGGACATGCGAATTCCCATCGCCAATGCGCTGGGCTGGCCGGAGCGGATCGAATCAGGCCTCGAAGGGCCCACGTTCAGCGAGATCGGCGCCCTGGAGTTCGAGCCCCCTGATCCCGTCCGATTTCCGGCGCTTCGGCTTGCCCGGGAGGCGGCCCGACGGGGCGGGACAGCGCCTTCGGTGCTGAATGCCGCGAACGAGGTGGCGGTCAATGCGTTTCTGGACGGGAAACTGCGTTTTGACCGGCTCGTGCCGATGGTGGAATCGGCGCTTGAACAGGTGTCCATCGAGGATGCCGTTGACTTGCAGCGCTCCCTTGATGCAGACAGGAGAGCCCGGGCCTGTTGCAGGGAAATGCTTGCGGACGGTTCACTCCGGGGGCGGGCGGACTGATTCGGGCCGAAGGAGAGATTCATGGAAGGGCTGATCTACAGCGTTGCGGGATTCCTGGTCGCGATCGCGATTCTTGTCGCGGTCCACGAGTTCGGGCACTACTGGGTGGCCCGCAGGCTCGGGGTCAAGGTGCTCAAGTTTTCGATCGGCTTCGGCAAGTCCATCCTGAACTGGAGGAGGCCGGGCGATCCGACCGAGTACAGCATCGGCATCGTGCCTCTTGGCGGATACGTCAAGATGCTGGACGAGCGGGAGGACGAGATTCCCGAGGAAGAGCGTGATCAGGAGTTCAACAACAAGCCCCTGGCGGTCCGCACCGCGATCGTTTTCGCCGGTCCGGCATTCAATTTCCTGTTTGCGATTGTCGCGATATGGATGGTTTTCATGATCGGCAGCCGGGACTACGAGCCCGTAGTCGGCCAGGTGCTCGAACAGTCGCCTGCGCAAGAGGCCGGATTTCAGAGCGGAGACAGGTTGATCGAAATCGACGGCCGGGCGGTCCGGACTTGGGGGCCGCACCAGCTCTATCTGCTTCCCCGGG
>VYGS01000057.1:0-2949 GCA_009841725.1 Gammaproteobacteria bacterium | reverse complement strand
GCCATGCAGGGCCGGCGGATCGTCTTCTCGGTCGAGCACCCGGAGCACGGAATTCGTGATCTTGAACTGGATTTCGGCCATTTCGACCAGCGGCGTCTTGTCGGTCAGCCGCTGACTTCCGTGATTGGCATCGGACCGCCCGTTCCCCCGGCGCGGGTCTCGGGGCTCGTTGCGGGAAAGCCCGCTGAGCGGGCCGGCCTCGAGACGGGCGATTTCATCACGGCCATCTACGGGGAGCCGGTCAGGGACTGGCTGGACATGGCCACAAAGGTTTCCGAAAGTCCGGGCGAGGAGCTGGTGTTCTCGGTTCGCCGCGGCGATACCGAGTTCGATGTCACCATCATTCCGGAAACCGTGGACGTGAACGGGTCGAGCCGGGGCCGTATCGGCGTCTACCGCCCCGAGCCGGAGGGCAGGACCCTGCGATTCGGTCCATTTGAATCCCTGTGGCGTTCTGTTGATCACAACTACCTGATGACGGTCGTCACTCTCAGATCCATCGGCAGGATGCTGATGGCACAGATGTCCACCGACAATCTGTCCGGGCCCATCACCATCGCCCGGATCGCGGGTCGGACGGCGGAGACGGGGATTGCGGAATTCCTGGCTTTTCTGGCCATCATCAGCATCAGCCTCGGGTTGCTCAACCTGTTGCCTATCCCCGTTCTGGACGGCGGTCACCTGATGTATTTCCTGTATGAGGGCATCACGGGAAGAAAGCCCTCGGAAGACGCTCTTATCGCCGGACAGAAAATCGGAATATCCGCGATCATCTTGCTTACCATACTGGCGTTCTATAACGATATAATGAGGCTGTTTTGATACCGGGAATCATGCTCGGGAAGAGGTGCAATCCGGTAAGGCGTTGTCGAACAGGAACTTGCCTGCATGATGCGGGCCCGATTTGGTCCGGCCCGTTAATTGGTTTATCATTGGCACGCTGTCCAGCGTGCTCACGCCATCTTCAATATGGAAAGACAGAACAAATGATCAGAGTTCTTTTATTTGCCGTTACGTTTTCCTTCAGTCTGGTCGTTTGCGCCATCGAACCCTTTGTCATCACCGATATTCGCGTGGAGGGGGTCAATCGCCTCGAAGAGGGAACGGTATTCAACTATTTGCCGCTCAAGGTCGGTGATGAGGTTGACGACGAGGAAACCCGGCTCAGCATCAAGGAACTGTTCGCGACAGGCTTCTTCCAGGATGTCCGGCTGGAAAGGGAAGGCACGACTCTGGTGGTCAAGGTGGTCGAGCGCCCGTCGATCGGAGAGATCACCATCACCGGGAACAGGAAAATCAAGACCGAGGATCTTGAGCGGGCGCTTGAGGAGGCCGAGCTCATCGAGGGCCGGATATTCAGACGGGCCGCCCTCACCAGTTTCGAGCGCGATCTTCAGGACACCTATCTTTCGCTCGGACAGTATTCGGCGTCCGTTTCGACCTCCGTGGAAGATCTCGATGACAACAGGGTGGCCCTGAGCATAAATGTCAACGAGGGCCGGGAGGCCCGGATCAGGAAGATCAACCTGATCGGGGTTGAAAAGGAAGACCTCGGCGATGTGCTGGACGAGATGCGCCTCAAGGACAGGCGGGGATTCTCGCTGCTGTCCAGGAAGGACCAGTACTCCAAGCAGCAGCTCGAGGCGGACGTCGAGAGCGTCAGGACCTACTATCTTGACCGGGGATACCACGACTTCGAGGTCATCTCGTCGAGCGTTGAAATCAGTTCGAACAAGCAGGATATCTTCATCAGTATCGTGGTCGAGGAAGGCGAGTTGTACACGTTCGGGGAAACCGTGATCGAAGGCGTTGCAGAAGAGGACAGGGAGACGGTCCTGTCGCTGGTGACCATGGAACAGGGCGAACCCTTTTCACGGGCCCGGATCAGCGCGTCGCAAAGTGCGATATCCGACCACTATTCCAATCAGGGCTTTGCATTTGCCGACATCCGGGCCCGGACCCAGGTCCAGGCCGAGACCCTCACGATCGACACGGTGTTCACGGTTGTCCGGAACGAACGCGTCTATGTGCGAAGGGTCGACATTTCGGGCAACCGGTTTACCCGGGACGAGGTCATTCGGCGGGAACTTCGCCAGCTTGAAGGGGCGTGGTTCTCCTCGTCTCTCGTCAACCTCTCGAAAGACCGACTGCAGCGCCTCGGCCTGTTCGAGTCGGTGAAGATCGAGACGCATGCCGTGCCGGGCACCGAGGACCAGGTGGACCTGAAAATCCTGATCAGGGAGCGGGAAACCGGCTCGGTGCTGGCGTCGGCCGGGTATTCCGATGAGGACGGAGTGCTGTTCGGCATCGAATTCCGGCAGCGCAACCTGTTCGGTACCGGAAAGGAGTTGTCCCTGGCTCTCAACAATTCCGACGCCGTCGACGCCATATCGGTCGACTACACCAATCCCTACCTGACGCAGGACGGGATCAGCCGGCGGATCAGTTTCAGTACGCGGGACGTGGATGCCAGCGAGCTCGATACCGCCGAATACGTGCTGGCTTCCGATTCGGTGGGGGTGACCTACCGGATTCCGATCTCCGAGACGAACTCGTACAACATCGGCGGATCCTACGAGAAGATTGAACTCGGGAAGAACAGATTGACGCCGAGCGAGTTCACGACACTGATCGATGCCCACCCGGAATCCGACCAGTTTATCGTGACGTCGGGCATCTCCCAGGACAGCCGCAACGACTTTTTCTTCCCGACATCCGGCTCGACGGGTCTCGCCAGCATCGAAATGAGCGTGCCGGGCAGCGATCTCGAATACTACAAGGTCAACCTGCAGGGATCCTACTATTATCCGCTGAATTCGATGTCGCTGAAAGGCAGCTTGAGCCTTGGATACGGCGACGGGTACGGAGACACCTCGAAGTTCGGGCTGCCGTTTTTCAAGAATTACTTCGCGGGCGGTCCGAGAACCGTCCGGGGGTACGACTCCCGGT
>VYGS01000064.1 GCA_009841725.1 Gammaproteobacteria bacterium | reverse complement strand
GGGTGATTGCCGGGCGGGGTGGCAACGGATGCCTGAGTTTTCTGCGCGAGAAGCACAGGCCGAAAGGCGGGCCGGACGGCGGCGACGGCGGCGACGGCGGGAGCGTCTTCATGATCGGCAGCGGCAGCCTGAACACGCTCGCGGACTTTCGGCATGTCCGGACTTACAAGGCCCCGTCAGGAAGCGGTGGGGCGGGCAGGGACCGCTCGGGCAGGTCGGGGGAGGACTTGCGCATTCAGGTCCCGCTCGGCACGATCGTGACCGATGTCGAAACCGGATCGCTGATCGGAGAGATCACCCGGGACGGTGAAGCGCTGATCGTCGCGCAAGGCGGGCGCCATGGGCTGGGCAACGCGCATTTCAAGACCAGCACGAACCGGGCTCCCCGCCGCACCACCGCCGGAACGCCCGGCGACGAGCGCAGATTGCGCCTCGAGTTGAGCGTTCTTGCGGATGTCGGGCTGCTTGGCCTGCCCAATGCCGGGAAGTCCACCTTTCTCAGCGCGGTCTCCCACGCACGACCGAAAATAGCGGAATATCCCTTCACCACCCTGTATCCGCAACTGGGCGTGGTGGATGTCGGGGAGTCGGACGGATTCGTGATCGCGGACATACCGGGCCTGATCGGGGGAGCCGCGGAAGGAGGCGGGCTGGGCGCGCGCTTTCTGCGGCACCTGAACCGGACCCGGCTTCTGCTGCACATGGTGGACATCGCGCCGATGGGGGATCGCGAGCCGGTGCCGGCGGTCAGGGAGATCGAGTCCGAGCTCGACAAGTCGGAGCACCCGCTTGCGCACCGGGAGCGCTGGCTGATCCTGAACAAGACCGACACGGTCACTGGGGAGCGGGCGGAGGAAGTCACGGCGGAGGTGACGGAAAAACTGGAATGGACGGGCCCGGTTTTCGCCATCTCCGCGGCAACCGGTTCCGGGTGCCGCGAACTGGTCGAGAAGATCATGCAGCGCCTTGTCCTGCTGCGCGATGATCCGGCCGATCGGGAGTGGGTGGAGGAAGAATCGAATGAAGCATGAAGCGGAAACGGCCGATCGATCGGTACTGACCCATTCGACCCGGTGGGTGATCAAGGTCGGGACATCCCTGCTCACCGATTTCGGAGCAGGGCTGCGCCGGGAGGTCGTCGAATCCCTGGTGCACCAGATCTGCCGGCTGCTCGATGAGGGGATGCAGGTGGTTCTGGTTTCCTCGGGTTCGATCGGAGAGGGCATGCGACGGCTGGGATGGGAGCGCAGGCCCGACAAGGTGCATCGCGTCCAGGCGGCCGCGGCGATCGGCCAGATCGGACTGGTCCACAGCTACGAGGCGGCCTTCAGCCAGCACGGGGTCCATTCGGCCCAGATACTTCTGACCCACGCCGATCTTGCCAGCCGGGAGCGATACCTGAACGCCCGGCACACGATCCGGGAATTGCTTGGCCTCAAGGTGGTGCCGATCGTCAACGAGAACGATGCGGTGGTGAACGAGGAAATCCGTTTCGGCGACAACGATACCCTGGCGGCGCTTGCCGCGAACCTGATCGAGGCGGAGTGCCTGATCCTTCTGACCGACCAGCTCGGCCTGTTCGATTCGAATCCGAGGCATTCGGACCGTGCCCGGCTCATCCGCTATGGAAAGGCCGACGACGCGTCATTGCTCGATCTGGCGGGGGAGGCCGGCGCCCATGGCCGGGGCGGCATGGTGACCAAGGTGCTGGCGGCGGAAAAGGCTTCCCGGTCGGGATCCTGCACGGTCATTGCCTCGGGACAGGAGGAGGATGTCCTGCTGCGGCTGCGGGCGGGAGAGGAAATGGGAACCCTGCTTTCTCCGGGCCGGGGGCGGATTGCTGCCCGAAAGCAATGGCTGGCCGGGCAGCTTCGAAGCAACGGAAGGCTGGTCCTCGACAACGGTGCGGTGAACGTTCTGCGAAAGGCCGGGAAGAGCCTGCTGCCGGTCGGCGTGACCGCGGTGGAGGGAGATTTCACCCGGGGCGAGATCGTGACCTGTGTCGATTCGCAGGGACTTGAGATCGCGCGCGGCCTGGTGAACTACAACTCTGACGAGACCCGGAAGATTATCGGCCAGCCCAGCCGAAGCATCGAGCAGATTCTAGGCTACAGCGGAGAGAGCGAACTCATCCACCGCGACAATATCGCGGTGACCGCGTGATGCCGGAAGATCAGGCGTTCAGGGCCCGGAGCCGATTGTTGAGCCTGGACTTGAGCCGGGCGGCGCGGTTGCGGTGGTGCAGCCCTTTCGAGGTGGCGCTGTCGATTTTCGAGGCCGTTTCCCGATATGCCTGCTCGGCCGCCTGCCGCTCGCCGCTTTCGATGATCTTGAGCAGTTTCTTGATCGACGAACGCAAGGCCGAACGCTGGCTCATGTTGCGTGCACGGTGCATGACGTTCTGTCGCGCACGCTTTCTTGCCTGGGGTGTGTTTGCCAAGGATGTCCTCTCTGGGAATCGGTCTGATTGCAGGGCACCGGAATATCCCCGATTTTGCGGTCCTTGTCAAGCCCGAACGCCGATTCTCGGGACGGGAAGCGCCTGAATGTCGGCCAAGATTCTCAAATCGGTGTCCGCGGTGGGCTCGATGACCCTCCTGTCGCGCATCACGGGGCTTGTCCGTGACGTGATTTTCGCCAACATCCTTGGCGACAAGGCCGCCGCCGACGTGTTTTTCGTGGCGCTTCGGATTCCGAATTTCTTTCGCAGGATTTTCGGGGAGGGCGCGCTGTCGGCCGCATTCGTGCCGGTCTTCACGGATTACCGGATGCATCGCAGCGAAGCGGAGGTCAGCGCCTTCCTCCAGCTGATGCTGGGACGGTTCGGACTGCTCCTGAT
>VYGS01000163.1 GCA_009841725.1 Gammaproteobacteria bacterium | reverse complement strand
ACCAGGTGTTGATCACGGTCCAAGCCACCTCTGTCAACCGGCCGGATGTGATCCAGCGCCAGGGAAACTATCCGCCGCCGCCCGGGGATTCCTTCATTCTGGGTCTGGAGGCTGCCGGAACGATCGAGGCCGTCGGCGGCAACGTGTCCGGATGGCAGGTCGGCGACCGGGTTTTCGCCCTCGTCGGTGGAGGAGGCTATGCCGAGTTCGTGTCGGCCTGGGCCCGGCATCTTGTCCGGATTCCGGACTCGATGTCGTTCAACGAGGCGGCCTGTATCTGCGAGACCTACCTGACGGCCTACCTGACCCTGTTCATGCTGGCCGATATGGGCGAGGGAGAAACCGTGCTCCTGCATGGAGGCGGAGGCGGTGTCAATACGGCTGGAATCCACTTGTGCCGGAATCTGGTCAAGGACTGCGTGATCATTGTCACGGCCTCGTCCTCGAAGCTTGAGCGGGTCGCCGATCTCGGAGCCGATCATGTCGTCGACTATCGGAAGTGCGAGTTTCCCGAAGAGGTCAAGACCCTGACATCGGGACGGGGGGCGGACGTGATTCTTGACCACATCGGCGCACCGTATCTGGCCGGAAACATGAAAAGCCTGGCGGTTGGGGGCCGCCTGCTTCAGATCGGCGTGACCGGCGGCGTGAAGGCCGAGCTGAATCTGGCATTGCTGATGGTGAAGCGACAGCAGATCATCGGGTCGGTTCTGCGCTCGAGGAGTATCCGGGAAAAGGGAGAAATCATCCGGAGTTTCACGCAACGGGTCATGCCCCTCTTTGAACAGCGCCTGATCGTTCCCCTGATCTCGGAGGTGCTGCCTCTGGAGGAGGCCGCCGAGGGGCACCGCATCATGGAAAACAGCGGTCATTTCGGAAAGATCGTGCTGGCGGTCAATCCCTGAGCGAGTATTCATGCCGGCCCCTTCCGGGCCTTGAACACGGTCCAACCGCGGTCCGGAAATATTCCTTTCGGGCAGACTGTCCGCCGAATCTGTACCGATTCTGTATTCTGGAAGGGGTGTTTGCAATTCGGATTCAAATCCATACCATACGCCATGGGGCGCGGTCTTTGACTTTCGCAATCTTTATATTGGTTTGAGACGGGTACTGGTCAAATGAAAATTTGCGTTGTGGGTGCGGGCGCCATCGGCGGATTCATGGGAGCAAGACTGGCGCAAGCCGGGCACGAGGTTTCGCTGATTGCCCGGGGTGCGCATCTTGAGGCGATCAGGCAAAATGGCCTGAAGCTGGTTCAGGAAGGCGAGGCACTGGTTGTCAGGGATATTGTTGCGACCGACGACATGACCGAACTGGGCCGCCAGGATGTCGTGCTGATGGCCCTGAAGGCGCACCAGATATCCGCAGTGGTCGGACAGCTGTCGAGCATCGTCGGCCCCGATACCGTTATGGTTACCCTTCAGAACGGCATCCCCTGGTGGTATTTCCAGAAGCTCGGAGGAGCCCATGAAGGCAGAATCGTCGAGTCGGTCGATCCCGGTGGCGTGCTGGCCAGAGCCATAGACCCCGATTGCCTGATCGGCTGTATCGCCTATCCCGCCACGGTGATTTCGGAACCGGGTGTGATCAGCCATGTCGAGGGAAACCGGTTTCCGATCGGAGAGCTCGACGGCAGTATCTCGGAGCGCGCACAAAGGGTCTCGGAAGCCTTCATCGGAGCCGGTTTCAAGTCGCCTGTCGTGGACGACATCCGATCGGAAATCTGGCTCAAGCTCTGGGGCAACCTGTCGTTCAACCCGATCAGTGCGCTGACGCATTCGACTCTGGAAGGAATCTGCCGGTTTCCCCTGACGCGCGAACTTGCCGCGACCATGATGACCGAAGCCAAGACCATAGCCGAAAAGCTTGGATCCAGCTTCCGGGTGTCCCTGGAACGCCGGATCGAGGGGGCCGAAAAGGTGGGTCGGCACAAGACCTCGATGCTACAGGATGTCGAGGTCGGCAAGCCGCTTGAGGTTGACGGCATGCTTGGCGCCGTGATCGAGCTGGCCGGGGTTACGGATGTGGAGGTGCCGACCCTAAAGGCGATCTATGCCTGCGTATGCCTGCTCGACGACACCATGAAGGCGGAGAGCATCTATCTGAAGGGTCGGTCCCGGGTTGCCTAGGATCGCCTCCGGATTCGGTTCGATTTCGCAAACGGATCTTTCACGCGGCATATTCGCAACCGCTGACGGTGTAGTCGCCAAGCACGACAGGCTGTCCCTGGATGATCCGGGTAAACTGCTGCATGTCCGGGTTTCTTCCGTGATGACGGTCACGACCGGGCCCTCGAGTCCGGGCAGTTTCCCGGCCAGGACGGCCGCGATCCCGACCGCCGAAGCCCCTTCGGCGACAATGCGTTCCTCGAAATAAAGGGCCTGCATGGCTCGGTAGATTTCCTCCTCGGTGACGACGACGGTTGTGTCCAGGAGGTTCCGGCACATCGCGAATGTCAGTCGGTTGTCCCGGCTGAGGCTGCCGCTCAGGGCGTCGGCCAGGCTGACAGCCTCCTCGGTTTCGACGATTTGCCCCGCCCGGATGGATTCGTGCATCGCCGCACCGCGGTCCATCGTGATGCCGACAATCCGGATGTCGGGATTGGCGGTTTTGGCGGCCAGCGCGACGCCGGCCGCAAGGCCGCCTCCAGACAGGGGGACGAGAATCGTTTTCAGATCCGGACGCTCCTCGAGCAGTTCCAGGCCGATGGTGCCCTGGCCGGCGATGACCAACGGATGATCAAACGGCGGAATTTCCGCCAGCTGCTCTTCCCGGATCAGACGCAGGCTTTCCTCGTGTGCGTCATCCTGGTTGCTGCCGACGATCCGCACTTCGCCACCCAGACGGGCGATTCCCC
>VYGS01000004.1 GCA_009841725.1 Gammaproteobacteria bacterium | reverse complement strand
GTGGAGGAGACGGTCGAGGTGAGCCTGCTTGAGGACGAAATCAGGGTGGCAGCTGGAAATCTTCTTCAAAATATTACTCTTTTTGATGTATTTAAAGGGAAAAATCTAGAAGACAATACAAAAAGCTTGGCCTTTGGATTGACTTTTCAATCAAAATTAGGCAACCTTACCGCTATGGAAGTCGACAAGTTGATTGAAAACATTGTAAGTGTTTTAAAATCAAGAGCTAATGCGAGACTTCGAGAATAAATCCGAATGATTTACGGGTATATCAAGCCTGAATTCGGTATGATTGTGTCAAACGTAGTCGAAAACAGAATATGACGGTCACCAAGGCAGAATTGACGAGGACCCTGTTCGAAGAGGTGGGGTTCAACAAGCGGGAAGCCAAGGATTTTGTGGAGTTGTTTTTTGAAGATATACGACGTTCACTGGAAAACGGGGTGCCGGTCAAACTGGCCGGTTTCGGAACCTTCAGCCTGCGGGACAAGAGCTCCCGGCCGGGGCGAAATCCGAAAACCGGCATCGAGGTGCCGGTGTCCGCAAGAAGAGTGGTGACATTTCGCGCCAGCCAGAAGCTGAAAAAACGGGTGGCTGAAAATACTCTAGAACTGTCTGAAGATGCAGAGGAGCGGTAATACGTCGATGCTTTATCCAAAGGGATTCGATTTGCCTCCGATTCCGGCGAAACGCTATTTTGCCATCGGGGAGGTCACCGAATTGTGTGCGGTCAAGCCGCATGTCTTGCGCTACTGGGAGCAGGAATTTCCTCAGCTTGCGCCGGTGAAACGGCGTGGAAACCGTCGCTACTACCAGCGCCACGAAGTCAAGCTGATCCGGCACATCCGGCACCTCCTGCATGAAGAGGGGTTCACGATCAGCGGTGCTCGGGCCCGGCTCGACCAGTATGGAAACGGCGATGTCCAGGATACCCCGGCACAGGATGACTCCCACGACACGGAAAAGGTCATCGCCTGGCTGACTTCGGAATTGAAGGAGATCAGGAAAATTCTGGATTGACCGGTTTTCCGGAAGTATTGTCCGGTTTCCGGACACGTCTTGATAACGGGGTGTAGCGCAGCCTGGTAGCGCACCGCAATGGGGTTGCGGTGGTCGGAGGTTCAAATCCTCTCACCCCGACCAGTCCTTGAAACGCGTAACATCGACTTCAATCGAAAAGCCGGAAATTCCTGGAAACCATGAAGGTCGTCACGCGCTTTCCTCCGAGCCCGACGGGATACCTGCATCTTGGAAGTGCCCGCACCGCACTGTTCAACTGGCTGTTCGCGCGCCAGTCGGGAGGCAGGCTGGTCCTGAGAATCGAGGACACCGACAGGGCCCGTTCGACCGACGAGGCGGTCAGCGCGATCTTCGAGGCCATGGACTGGCTGGGCCTCGACTGGGATGACGGCCCCTACTTCCAGACACATCGTCTCGAGCACTATCGCGAGGTGATCAGCCAGCTGGTCGATCAGGGCGACGCCTATTTCTGCTCGTGTTCCCCCGAAAGGCTGGAGACGCTGCGCACGAAGCAGCGCAAAGAGGGGATCAAGCCCCGCTATGACGGCCGGTGCCGCGATGCGGGACTGACCCGGGATTCCGGAGACAGTCTTGTTGTCCGCTTCAGGAATCCGCTGTCAGGTGCGGTAACGTTCAACGACCGGGTCCGCGGCAGCGTGACGGTCGACAACGGCGAGCTGGACGATCTGGTCCTTGAACGCAGTGACGGTATTCCGACCTACAACCTGGCCGTGGTTGTCGACGACATGGACATGGGCATCACGCATGTCATTCGCGGTGACGATCACATCAACAACACGCCCCGGCAGATCAACATCTTGAGGGCCCTTGGCCACGACCTTCCCGTGTTCGCCCATGTCCCGATGATCCTCGGCGAGGACCGCAAGCGCCTTTCCAAGCGAAACGGGGACGTCAGCGTGCTGGAATATCGCGACCGGGGCATTCTCCCTGAAGCGCTCGTCAACGGTCTCGCCCGTTTGGGCTGGTCTCACGGCGACCAGGAGATATTCTCTCTGGACGAGTTGATCCGGAATTTCGATCTCGGCCAGGTGAACAGGGCGCCGGCGATTTTCGACATGGAAAAGTTGCTCTGGGTGAACCGCCACCATCTCGGCCAGGTGTCGCAGGAAAGGCTGGTGGCCGAGATCGAGAAAATCCTGGGAGAGCGGGGAATCGATCCCGCGGACGGTCCGGATCTGGGTTCGGCAATCGAACTCGTCCGCAATCGTGCGGGAACCCTCGTGGAGTTGGCTGATCAGGTTGGCTACTTCTACTGTTCGATTTCCGGCTACGACTCCGAGGCCGTGACACGGCATTGCGACACCCTGACGCTGCAACTGCTGGATGGCATCCGGTCGGCACTGACCGTGCTCGAGATGTGGACCGGCGAAGAGATCGGCGCAGCAATCAAGTCGAGCGCGACAGGGAGCGGGGTCAGGTTCCCGCAGATTGCCCAGCCTCTCAGGATTGCGGTATCCGGTTCCGATTCGACACCGCCTATCGACCGGACGCTGGAACTGCTCGGGTCCGAGAAGACGATCGGTCGCATCGACGCGCTCATTGGCTTTCTGAAGAGCAGGAGTCATTCCGCCTAGTGGGGAAAGGCTCGGGTCGTACCGGAATTCAATCTGGGTCAAATTGCCCTTGATTATTGTCGGCATTCTGCCATAGAATACGCACCTCCTTGGGGCCATAGCTCAGCTGGGAGAGCGCAACACTGGCAGTGTTGAGGTCGGCGGTTCGATCCCGCCTGGCTCCACCAGCTTTACCCAAGCTGGATACCATTCGGGTTTGATGGTCCCCATCGTCTAGTTGGCCTAGGACACCGCCCTTTCACGGCGGCAACAGGGGTTCGAATCCCCTTGGGGA
>VYGS01000152.1:12795-14958 GCA_009841725.1 Gammaproteobacteria bacterium | reverse complement strand
ACTTCATAGTTCCTGCGGCGAAGTTCGGGAAATTAGGACAAGATTCCCGATCGACCGATCGCCTCCGAGATCGTCGTGCCCGGTGCGCAACTCAGCGAGATGACCCGCTGGCTCCCTGGCAGCGCATAGACGACCTCGATACGCAGCGTTTCACCCGGTATTCCCATACAGCTCGTCCGCCCTTTCGCAGAAAGCCTTGACCATGGAACCGCTGATTCCCAGAAACAGAGGTGCTATCAGACGCTCGACAATCCCGCCCGCAGCCACGAAATCAAGATCAAGCGAGACTTTGCAGGAATTCCCGCCGACTTCTGAAAACCGCCATTCTCCGGACAGCTCTCGAAACGGACCGTCGACGAGTTTCAGATCAATCCGGTCATATCGCGTCAGGGTGTTGCGCGTCGTGAAGGACTTCTGGATTCCCTTGAAAGCGATGGTCACCGATGCGATCACCGTGGAATCGGTGCGCTCGGCCTCCCATGATCCTCCACACCATGGCAGAAAATCCTTGTAACTTGCCACATCGTCAACCAGTTCATACATCGCCTTTTTGGGATATGGAACAATTGCGGATCGGCTTATTCTGTGCATTCCATAATGGCTGTATTATTCGGACCTGATCGGTTATGGTCGATTATAACCATACCGGACTTCCAAATCTTGGTTCGGCGTCGCGCAGTTTTCCGAAGAAAATGAAAAAAACCAACAATCTTGATTCCTCCCTGATCGCCGTCAACAAGAAGGCGCGCTTCAATTATGCCATCGAGGAGGAATTCGAGGCTGGAATCGCCCTGAAGGGCTGGGAAGTCAAAAGCCTGCGCGCCAATCGCGTCCAGTTGTCGGAAAGCTACGTGACTGTCTACAAGGGAGAGGTCTTTCTGGTCGGCGCACATATCTCGCCACTGCTATCCACCAGCACACATGTCGACCCCGATCCGGTCCGGCCCCGAAAGCTGCTCCTGCACGCAAGAGAGATCAGCAAGCTGATCGGATCAACCGAACGGGCCGGGTATACGGTCGTCCCCCTGAGGCTCTACTGGGCCCGTGGCCGCGCCAAGCTGAGAATTGCACTGGCAAAGGGAAAGAAGCTTCATGACAAGCGCCAGACGGTCAAGCAAAGGGAATGGGACCGGCAAAAGCAGCGACTGCTCAAGCAGACCTGATTCACGTCGCATCCTTACTCGGAATTCATTCGGCCTGAACATCCGGACATGGTGTATACTACAGACCATGACCTATGGGGGTGATCGGCTTCGACGTTGATTGCGAAACCTCAGGAGCATGCCGAGGTGTAGGGTTCCTCGTAAATCCATCTACAACACAATAGTTGCCAACGACGACAACTACGCACTGGTAGCCTAGACGCTGCTAGTCCTTTCGCCGGACTTGCCTGTAGGTCCGGATTTGAAGGGTCAAATCATACAGGATCGCTCGCCGGTTGCGCCTGTTGACCGGCTGCTAAAGGTAAGCGGGCTCGCCTTGCGGTTCAGTCTGTCCGACGACTGGATGCAGGGTTAAATCAAGGTGCGGACTAAGCATGTAGCCGCCTGTGGCGTAGAATTTGCGGACGCGGGTTCAATTCCCGCCACCTCCACCATCACCACAGAAAACCCGTCTGTCGAGGAGACCTCCGGCAGACGGGTTTTCTGTTTTGAATGCATGCCCATTCCATGGAACCGCGAATCAGGGGCATGGAGAGCATGGTGACATTCGAAGACCTGAACTGGACCCTGCCGCCATGAATACCAAATTTCATGCTCTGCAATGCATGGATAAACAACAATTGAGATGATAATTTAGTGATAGAATTAACAACCTGATTCGGAAACAGTTGTTTCGGATCAAGAAAATACTGAATCAATATTATCAGTAAAATAAAAATAGTGATCGTTTTTCTTTCACAATTTCATTTTGACATTTGAACAAGAGAGGTCTTGAATGAGTGGTTTTGACGTAATTTACAGCAATCTGCAAACCAGATTGGCTGACCTGAATAGAAGAGAAATCAGCGCAGTACTCAAGCTGGCTGGACTCGACACGCTGAGATTGAGAAAAATCAGGGTCGGCACCGAACGGGATCTGGAAGTTCTCAAGAACGTGGAACAGGCTGTTTCCAGGGTTGAACAGGACAAATCCGAGCTCGAGAACTTCAACGACCCGCTA
>VYGS01000152.1:0-12785 GCA_009841725.1 Gammaproteobacteria bacterium | reverse complement strand
AGACGAAACTGGCGGGGCTCCTGGGTTGCAGACCGACGCATCTGAAGAATTTCTCGGAGAAGGGAATAAAACCGAATTCGGGTGTGCTCGATTTCATCTCCTGCGTGAAACTGGCTCTGGGCAACGTCGCATAACGACAGAAACCCGCCCTCAAGGAAGGCATCGAGGCACAAGCGACCGGTCAACCGAAGAGACAGATCACGGCCCGTCAGGAACCTGTATTCTGCTCTTCCGGCTGAAGCGGTGGATAAAATGTCCGGCTTGGGACGAAGAGAAAAAGCCGGCAGCCGGAACAGTCAGGAACCCGAGGATGTCGGCTGCTTTTTTTCGATATCGAATTCGAGCCTGTTGTCGGCCAGCCTGACGGTGACATGCCCCCCCTTCCTGGCCAGCTTTCCGAACAGGAGCTGATCCACGATTGCCTCCTTGATTTCCTTCTGAATCACTCTCGCCATCGGCCTTGCGCCCATGGCCTGGTCATATCCCCTCTCGGCAAGCCAGCGAATGGCCGGAGACTCCACTCTCAGGCTGATACCCCTGTCTTCGAGTTGGTGTTCGAGTTCCATCAGGAACTTCTTGACGACATGGATTACGGTCTTGTCGTCGAGCCCATTGAACCGGATCGTCTTGTCAAGGCGATTGCGGAACTCCGGGGTAAACAGCTTCCTGATCACCTCCATGTCGTCCCTGGCATTATCCTGGACGATAAAGCCCATGGATTCCCGCGCCGCCTGTTCCGCACCGGCGTTGGTGGTCATGACGAGAATCACGTTTCGGAAATCGGACTTTCGACCGTTGTTGTCGGTCAGGCTTCCATAATCCATCACCTGCAGCAGGATGTTGAACACGTCCGGATGGGCCTTTTCGATTTCATCGAGCAGCAATACGGCATGGGGATGCTTGTTGATGGCATCTGTCAGCAACCCGCCCTGATCGAATCCCACGTATCCCGGCGGTGCCCCGATGAGGCGGGATACCGTGTGCCGTTCCATGTATTCCGACATGTCGTAGCGAATGAATTCGATTCCGAGTACGTTGGCCAACTGCTTGGTCACCTCGGTCTTTCCAACCCCGGTCGGCCCGGTAAACAGAAATGAGGCGATCGGCCGGTCAGTGTTGCCCATGCCTGCACGCGACATCTTAATTGCCGAGGCGAGTGCCGAAATGGCCTCATCCTGTCCGAACACCACCAGCTTCAGGTTGCGTTCGAGATGCCTCAGGGATTTCAAATCCGAAGTCGAGACGTGCTTGGGAGGGATGCGCGCGATGCTGGAGACCATGGCCTCGATTTCCTTCACCCCGACGGTTCTCTTTTTTGGCACCGGACCAAGAAGACGCATTCTCGCACCCGCTTCGTCAATGACGTCGATGGCCGTATCCGGCAAGTGGCGGTCCGCAAGATACCGGGCCGAAAGGCTCACTGCGGAACGCAAGGCCTGGTTTGTATACTTGACATTGTGATGGTCCTCGAACCGGGATTTGAGGCCACGCAATATTTCCACCGCCTCATCCTCGGACGGTTCCGTAATGTCGATCTTCTGGAATCGCCTGGACAGGGCACGGTCCTTTTCGAAGATGCCCCGATACTCCTTGTACGTGGTCGATCCGATGCACTTCAACTCGCCCGAGGCCAGCATCGGTTTCAACAGATTGGAGGCGTCCAGCGTACCGCCGGACACGGCACCCGCTCCGATTATGGTATGAATCTCATCAATAAACAGGATTGCGTCGGGCTCCTTGCCCAACTCCTTGAGTACGCCTTTGAGACGTTGCTCAAAGTCCCCGCGGTATTTGGTGCCGGCCAGCAGAGCACCCATGTCAAGCCCGTAGATCGTGCAGCTGGAGAGAACTTCCGGCACGTTTCCATGGATGATGTTGCGAGCCAGTCCTTCGGCGATTGCAGTTTTGCCCACGCCCGCTTCGCCGACGAACAGGGGATTGTTCTTTCTGCGTCGGCACAATATCTGCACCGTTCTTTCGACTTCGTGCTCGCGACCGATCAGCGGATCGATTCGGCCCTCTCTCGCCACCTCGTTCAGGTTGATCGTATACAGCTCAAGCGGTCCCTCGGCCGTCCCGGAATCCTGATCGCCTGTCTCGTCGCCTTCCAGTTCCGGAGGCGGTAATTGCTCTGTCCCGGGGTTCTTGGCAATACGATGGGAGATGTAATTGACCACATCGAATCGGGTAATGTCCTGCTGACTGAGAAAGTAGACCGCAAACGAATCCGTTTCACTGAATACCGATACCAGCACATTGTTGCCCTTGACCTCCTTGTTGCCGGAGTTCTGGACATGGATAATCGCCCTTTGCAATACACGCTGGAATCCCAGCCCCAACTGGGGATTTGCATTGGCTTCCTCGGGGCTTGCGGGCACCTCGGTCCGCAGAAAATGAATCAGGTTTTCCTTGAGCTTCTCGATATTTCCCCCGCAGGAAACCAGGGTATGCTGCGTTTCCTTGTCATCCAGCAGCGCATACAGCAGATGCTCCACGGTGACAATGTCATGCCGTTCCTCGCGGGCCAGGGACACCGCACTGGTCAGGGCAAGTTCAAGCTGTTCCGAAAGCATCGCCTATTCCTTCTCCATGGTGCACTGCAAGGGATGATTCTCCTTGTATGCAAGCTCGAGGACCATCTTGACCTTGGTCTCGGCAATCTCACGGGGGTACACCCCGCACAGGCCGATACCTTTGGTATGGACTTCGAGCATGATCTTTTGCGCCAGCGATTGATTCATTGCAAAAATATGCATCAACAACTCCACCACAAATTCCATAGGGGTGTAGTCGTCGTTCAAGAGCAGTACCTTGTACAGCGGCGGCCGCTTGGGCCGCGCCCTGGATTTCTCGACGACCAGTCCCGTCCCCGGCGCGTTCTGGTCTTGCGACTTGTCGGAGCTCGCAATCCATCGACCGGAACGGGAGATGGAAAAAGTCAACATGCGGAAACTGCGGCCGAACCGCATGCCCAAAGCAGACTCACCCTAGAATGATCCGCCGCCGCATCCGCCGCAGGCACCGCTTCCGCCAACCGACTGGAACACGTTGTTGAACACGAACGTCGTGTTGATTCCGTCATCGACATAGTCGACCTCTGCACCGCCCAGAAAACTCAGGGCAAAAGGATCGACGACCAGCTTGAAGCCGTTGTTGCCGTGCATAACGCTGTCGCGCGTCTCCACTTTCTCGGCAAACGTCATGCCGTAGTTCATTCCCGAGCAACCGCCTCCGGTCACATAAATCCTGACCGCTTCGGCTTCGCCGTTTGTATCCTTGATCAGTCCCGCAATCTTGTTTCGCGCCGGTTCGGTCACCTGCAGGTCGCCATCACCGAGCACCTGGACATCTTCACTCATCAAACTACCTCTATCGATACCGTTTACAACAAGTCAACCTTGATGACGGATATATAATTACCCATTGAAAACCCCGTTCCCCGTACTCACTATATATAGGGACATTTTATAGACTCACAACTGAAAAGTGAATCCCGCGAATCTCCCGCCCCCTTTCAAGAATCGACTCGTACCGGAGCAAATTCATGCCACGAACAATACAATGCACGTTCCTGAACCAAGAGGCGGAAGGCCTCGAAAGACCGCCTTACCCCGGTGACATCGGGGTTCGCATTTACGAAAGCATTTCCCGCCAGGCATGGCAGCAGTGGCTCGAGCGATCGGTCATGATCATCAACGAATACCAGTTGAATTCGTCGGTGCCCGAGCATCAGGAACTCATCGAAAAGCACATGGTTGGCTTTCTGTTCAACGAAGGCCAGGGAGGCGACCTCCCGGAAGGATACAATCCGAAATAACCGGCTCCCTCAGTGCCGGACCGTGCACGGTTTCACGGCATGTCGGTCATGCGTCCGACCGACGTCTCGCATGGGAAAAGAGATTGAAGAAATTCTCGGTCGTTTGCCGGGCGAATGCCTCGCAGGAAACATTTCGCAACGCGGCCACGCACTCGGCCGTGTGAACGACAAATGAAGGCTCGTTGGTTTTGCCCCGCAACGGCACGGGAGCCAGGTACGGGGCATCCGTTTCGACCAGTATGCGGTCGGGAGGCGCTTTTCTCGCGACCTCCCGCAAGACGTCCGCGTTTCTGAATGTGACGATTCCCGAAAAGGACAGGAAGAAACCGATGTCAAGCGCCCGGCTGGCGGTTTTCCAGTCTTCCGAAAAGCAGTGCATGACGCCCCGGCACGAATCGGCGCCCAACCCTTCGAGCATGTCCATGGTGTCCTCGGCCGCCTGTCGGGTATGGATGATCAACGGCTTGCCGACTGACTTTGCCGCCTCGATGTGCCGCTCAAAGCGCTCTCTCTGCCACGTCAGATCGCCCTCACTTCTGAAGTAGTCCAATCCGGTCTCCCCGACCGCAACCACACCGTCGTCTTCGGCCAGGGCGATCAATTCCTCGACCGACGGCTCCCGGCAATCCCGGTAATTCGGATGCACTCCGACCGAAGCGAAGATGTAATCATGGGATGCGGACAGTGCGGCGATCTCGGGAAAATCCTCAAGACAGACCGAAACGCAGAGCAGGTAGTCGACACGGTTTTTCCGCGCCCTTTCCAGTACTCCGGGCATATCGCCGGCAAGCGGATCAAAATTGATATGGCAATGTGAGTCGACAAGCTGCATCGGATCGGTCGAAGTGAAGCAGGGTTCGGGAATTTGCAGGGCACAGATTGTATCATCCGCAATCCTGCATGGCTCACGGGATATCCGCGACATGCAATGCGGTGTCAGCTAGCTGCAAATCGCCCGCTGAATCGACAGGAGAATGTTGTCAAGAGCCAACTCCTCGTTCAGGTTGCCCCGGGCAATACGACGATAGTTCGAGATCCGGTCATAGACCTGAAACAGCTTGTCCTGCGAAAGGGTTTCCGGAGTCGGGCCGGTATCCCGGACTGCCTGCCACCACGGCACCTGCCCGGTTCCTTTCCACCTGATGAGATCTTTCACGAATTCCTGCAGCCATTTGAGAACTTCCTCAAATTCCAGCCTCTGCAGACTTGCGGACAATTCATACGGAGAGAGGTTTCGCCGGGAAATGCCAACAAGGCCTTCCACCATGTCCTTTCGGGCCTGCATCAATCCCGTTTCGCAGAGGACCCTGGCCTTGAGCGGAGCGCCGTCCGCCAATTCGAGAGCCATCTCCATTTCCCGGGTCTCGACATGCTGTCCAAGCCATTCAAGGGCCTGCTCACGGTTCGGTTTCGACAGGTTCAGCCGGATACATCGACTCAGCACGGTCCGGGGCAGTCTGGACGGTTCCGAAGTAGCCAGAATCAGCAGTGAATCCGGCGGAGGTTCCTCAAGCAGTTTCAGCAAGGCGTTCGCCGCATTGATGTTCAGCCGATCGGCCGGAACAATCAGCCCAACCTTGCGTTGCGAGATGTGGGGCCGTCGGGCGAAATTGTCAATCAGAATCCGGATCTGGTCAATCGGAATGATTCTTGTCGGCTTGGCCTTTTTTGCTCGCCCCTCCCGATCCTGATACATTTCACTGTATCGGGCGATGGCATCGACCCTCCCGTTGACCGCTTCCCATTCGGTGCTGATGACATGAAAATCGGGATGGGTTCCGGCAATGAACAGCTTGCAGTTCTGGCACTCGCCACATCCGGAACCCCGATCTCCATCCGGAAGCCTGCACAGGGAAAAGCGGGACATGTCGAGACAGAACTCGCGAAGACCGGACCCTTCCGGTGCCACGACCAATTGTGCATGATGGAGATTTCCGAACGACCTCGCGAAGCCGTCCCAATTTGGCCGATGCCAGGGAAGCATGGTCAAGTCAGCCCGGGAAATTGCCCCATCACCGGCTCCAGGATTGCCCTGATAGACTCCTGCACCGCCGTCTTCGGCGCACTGGCATCCACCACCCGGATTCGGTTCGGATCCTGCCTGGCCCGATCAAGATAGGAATCTCTCACGGCCGACTTGAATTCGAGATCCTGCGCCTCGAAGCGGTCCGCATCCGCATTTCTCGAAACGGTGCGGCCCAGTCCAACGTCAACCGCCACATCCAGAAGGATCGTGAGATCAGGCGACAATCCCTGCAGAACCCACTTTTCAAGTACCCCGATCCGTTTTGCGGAAATGCCCCTGCCCCCTCCCTGGTAGGCGTATGACGCATCGATAAACCGATCGACCACCACCCATGTACCCGATTTCAGTGCCGGCCGAATGACCTTCTCGACATGCTCCATCCTCGCCGCAAACATCAACAGCAACTCGGTATCGGCGTGCATCTCCAGATCGACACGACGGATCAGGATATTCCGAAGCGCTTCGCCGATGTCGGTTCCTCCCGGCTCCCGGGTCTGGACCACCGGAACACCCCGGTTCCGAAGACAGGTGCAGATGTAGTCCAGATGCGTGGTTTTGCCCGAACCGTCGCTGCCTTCGACCGTGATAAGCTGACCCGTTTTCATCTCATTTCCTGCGAAGCTGATACTTGCGGACTGCGGCATTGTGTTCTTCCAGTGTATCTGAAAACTTGTGTCGCCCCCCGCCCTTTGCGACAAAGTAATACGCCGTCGTCTCTGCCGGCATGGCAGCCGCCATCAGGGCACCTTCCCCGGGAAGGCAGATCGGCGTCGGCGGCAATCCCCATCGGGTATAGGTATTGTAAGGGGTATCGGTTCTCAGGTGCTTTCGTGTGAGATTTCCGTTGAACTGCTCACCGAGTCCGTAGATCACGGTGGGATCCGTCTGCAATTTCATGCCTTTTCTCAGCCGGTTGTCGAACACGCCGGATATGATCGGCTGCTCATCCCTGATCTGGCTTTCCTTCTCAATGATCGATGCCATTGTCAGCACCTCGCCGCGGTTCTTGAGCTGCAGGTCCTCGTTCCGGTTCTCCCATGCACGATCAAGGTGCTTCTGCATGAGTTCGTAGGCGGCCCTGTACAAGTCAAGATCGCTGTCCCCAATGCGGAAAAAATAGGTATCCGGATAGAACTGGCCCTCCGGGTGCAGGTCCGGCCGGCCTATTTCGGCCATGATCCGGCCGTCGTCCCAGTCCACCGTGATCTTTTCCAGCTCGTCAACACGGCCGAGCGTTTCGCGCATCTGACGAAAAGTCCAGCCCTCCAGTATCGTGACACGATATTGAATCTGGTCCTTTCCGGTCGACAGGCTGTTGATGAATTCGCCAATACCGACCGGTTCCCCGAACCTGTATTCGCCGGATTGAATGTGACCGCCTACTCCATGCAGTCGGGCATAATAGATAAACGGCCAGGATTTCTCGATCCGGTCTTGATCCTCGAGACGCTTGATGACCGACGAGAGCGTATCGCCTCTGTTGACGAAAAACCTTTCCTCTTCGCCAAAGACAATCGATCGCGAAATCGTCGCATCGTAGTCCAGCCAGACACTGGCGCCGATCACAACAACCACCGCCAGCAGGCCCAATGCGGCCCTCTTCAACCCTCTCACCGGATCAGCATCCCCGATTCGGACCGCTCATGGCCCATCGCCAGAGCATCAAATCCGACCGAATGCCAACGTGCCGTTGGTGCCGCCAAAGCCGAATGAATTGCTGAGTGCCACTCTGATGGGAAGGGATCGGGCCTCATTGGGGACATAGTCGAGATCGCATTGCGGGTCGGGATTCTCGAGATTGATGGTTGGGGGAATTGTCTGTTCGTATATCGACATTGCCGTCATTACCGCCTCCACTCCGCCGGCCGCACCCAACAGGTGTCCGATCATCGACTTGTTGGAACTGATCGCCAGTTTTCCCGCGTGACTTCCGAAGCTCGATTTCACCGCCAGAGTCTCGGCGATATCCCCAAGCGGGGTCGATGTTCCGTGCGCGTTCAGGCAGTCGACATCTTCGGGGTTGAGCCCGGCGTTACGCATCGCATTGTCCATGCATCTTGATGCCCCCTCTCCGCCGGGAGAAGGGCCCGTCATGTGGTACGCGTCGCCACTCATTCCAAACCCCAACAACTCGGCATAGATTCTGGCACCCCGGGCGCGGGCGTGCTCATATTCTTCCAGAACCAGGACTCCCGCCCCCTCCCCGATGACAAATCCGTCCCGGTCGCGATCCCACGGACGGCTCGCGCAGGCCGGAGCATCATTGCGTGTGCTCAGGGCCTTGGCGGATGCAAATCCGGCCAGTGAAGTCGGAGTGATCGGCGCTTCGGCGCCTCCGGCAACCATGATGTCGACATCCCCGTACTCGATCAGTCTCGATGCCTCGCCAATCGAGTGGGTGCCGGTACTGCAGGCGGTCACGGTACACAGATTCGGCCCACGCAACCCACACATGATCGACAGGTTACCTGAAATCATGTTGATGATCGTCATCGGGATGTAAAAAGGGGATACCCGCCTGGGTCCCCTGTCCTTGAATTGGTTGGCCGTATCCTCGATCGTCTTGATCCCTCCGATTCCGGAACCGATGTAAACACCGATCCGATCGGCATTGCCGTCGTTCACTTCGATTCCCGAATCCGCGATTGCATCCATTCCGCAAACAATTCCGAACTGGATGAAACGATCCATCTTCCGCAGGTCCTTGGGCGTCAGATGTGCGGAAGGATCGAAATCCTTGACTTCCCCCGCAAACATGCAGGGGAATCCGGTCGGATCAAACAGGGTTATCGTCCCGATGCCGTTGGCCCCGTCAAGCATGGATTGCCAGGACTCCCTGAGCCCGGACCCGACGGGAGTAATTGCGCTCATGCCGGTGACGACGACTCTTCTTCGTTGGGTCATTGCGGTTTCAGCCTGAAAGGATCGGAATGTGGCAACAGCACCGGGTTCGACAATCCGGGCATACGGAAATGATCATCGGCGAAGTCGGAAAAGTCGTGAACATCAAAAATTCATCCCGACTTCTCTTGCTGGCTTGCCGACAGATTTTCCTCGCTGGGATTCCATTCTCGAGGCGATGACGAACGGTGATCGCCCGGTGCCGGTCCGCCTGCAGATATGGATACGATAGGGTGGGTGAATGAAAACGAGAAGCCTTGATCGGATTCCTAGGTGTTGCTCTTGATGTAGTCGATTGCGTCTTGCACCTTGACGATGCTTTCCGCCTTGTCATCCGGAATTTCAGCCTCGAATTCTTCTTCCAGCGCCATGACCAACTCGACCGTATCGAGCGAATCGGCACCGAGATCGTCGACAAAGGACGCATCGGGGGTAACTTGGTCCTCGCTTACACCCAGTTGCTCAACAACAACCTTTTTCACACGCTCTTCAATAGTGCTCATCAGAATAAAGCCTCCCTAATTTTGATAATGAACGAAAATTCCAATATATGAATGAATTAAATTCCTAATGCACCATCATGAACAGTCGTTGTCGAAATCATGATCGGACACGAACCTGTCGATAGTAAACAATAGAACCCAGTCAAGTGCAACAGTTTTCAGGATTCTCCGGTGGAATCGCGCGAACCGGAATCGGCGGTTTGCAAAGACTGTGCCGATTATGCCGAAAACTTCACAATATTGCATCAAGACATGTACATGCCGCCGTTGACATGCAGGGTCTGCCCGGTAATGTAGTCTCCGGTATCGCCGGCCAGAAACACGGCTGTATGGGCGATGTCAGCGGGCTCGCCGAGCCGATTCAGTGGAATATGGGAAAGCAGTTGCGAGCGCTGCTCATCAGTCAGCACGCCGGTCATGTCGGTCTTGATAAGACCCGGAGCAATCGCATTGACCGTAATGCCCCGGGGAGCAACTTCCCTGGCCAGGGCCTTGGTAAAGCCGATAATGCCGGCCTTTGTTGCCGCATAGTTCGCCTGTCCCGGATTGCCGGTTGCCCCGACAACGGAAGATATGTTCACAATTCTGCCGAAACGGGCCTTCATCATTCCGCGCAATGCCGCCTTGGCAACCCGGAACATGGACGTGAGATTGACTTCCATGAGTTCCTCCCATTCGTCTTCCTTCATTCTCAGCATGATGTTGTCACGGGTAATCCCCGCATTGTTGACCAGCACCAGCGGGGGGCCGGACTCCCCGCCTATTGACTCGATCAACTCGCCGATGCTGC
Organism: Gammaproteobacteria bacterium; assembly: GCA_009841725.1. Lineage (GTDB taxonomy): Bacteria > Pseudomonadota > Gammaproteobacteria > Arenicellales > Poriferihabitantaceae > Poriferihabitans. The sequence continues at coordinate 2,748 of VYGS01000152.1, read as the reverse complement.
CCGAATCACGAACGTCGAGAACCCGGCCATGGCCGCCAAGCCCTTCAGATCTGAACGTATCGGCAATTTGCTCTGCTCCGGCATCGGTCGTGGCAGTGCCGTAGACGACACCGCCCTCCCGGGCAAAAGCCAGTGCAATGGCCTGCCCGATGCCCCGACTTGCCCCGGTCACCAGGCAGACCCGATCTTTCAGTTTATCCGCCATTGCGCCTCCTGATTGGACCCTTACATCTTGATCATGGCGGCACCCCAGGTAAAGCCGCCTCCGAACCCCTCGATCAGCACCATCTGGCCCGGACGAATCCGGCCTTTCCGGATGCCTTCGTCAAGAGCCAGCGGCACCGAGGCTGCCGAAGTGTTTCCGTGCCTGTCGACGGTAACGATCACTTTCTCGTCCGGTATCCCTGTCCGTCGGCCGATCGCATTGATGATCCGGATGTTTGCCTGATGGGGAACCAGCCAGTCAATCTGATCATGCGTCATTCCGTTGGCGTCCAGCGCTTCCTTGACAATGTCGCTCATCGCTGTGACCGCCCAGCGAAACACCTCTCCTCCTTCCATCGTGACATAGGCACTGCCATCCTGGATCCTCTCGTAATTTCGGGACACCCCCGTCGGAACGCACAGGAGATCCTTGTATCTTCCGTCGCTGTGCAGATGCGTTGACAGAATCCCCGGTTCCTCATCGGCCTCGAGAATCACTGCGCCGGCCCCGTCTCCGAACAATACGCAAGTCCGACGGTCGGTCCAGTCCAGGATCCGGGAGAATGTCTCGGCCCCGATGACCAGGGCACACTTCGCACTGCCGGTTCGAATGAACTTGTCCACCACGTCAACCGCGAACAGGAAACCGGCGCAAACCGCCTGGACGTCGAATGCCGGCGGACCGGATATCCCGAGTCGTTCCTGCAACAGGCATGCCGTGCTCGGAAATTCCTCATCGGGAGTGGATGTCGCGCCAACGATCAGATCGATGTCGGCAGGAGTCTTGCCGGCTGAGCGGATTGCACGAAGGGCGGCCTTTTCAGCCAGATCGCAGGTGAACTCGTCATCTGCAGCAATCCTTCTCTCGCGAATGCCGGATCGTGCGGCAATCCATTCGTCCGATGTGTCCACCACCTTCTCAAGTTCGGCATTGGTCATCACCCGCTCGGGCAGATAGCCCCCGGTCCCCGTAATTCTCGAGAAAATCATGACAGTCCCGGGATTCGTGCCCCAGACCCTCGATCCGAGACGGCTTCGCTTCTCATCCTTTCGGAGATCTGCCGGCCGATTCGTTCCACAAGCCCGCTGCCCGCCGCCTTGGAGGCGAACTCGATCGCACAGCGAAAGCCGACACTGTCGGTCCCTCCGTGCGACTTGACGACAACCCCGTTCAGACCGATCAGACTTGCGCCATTGTAATGCCTGTGATCAAGGCGGTTTTTGACTGCATTCAGCGTAGACCGCGAAGCGAGTGCGGCCACCTTGTTGAATACCGAACGGGTAAATTCCTGCCGGATCACTGACATGATGAATTGCGCAACGCCTTCTGAAGCCTTGAGAGCTATATTGCCGAGCACACCGTCACAGACAATGAGATCGATGTTTCCCATGTAGATGTCGTCCGCTTCAACATAGCCCACATAATTCAGGTCGCTGTTCTTGAACAGGTCGGCCGCGGCCTTGATCGTTTCGTCTCCCTTGAATTCCTCCACCCCGATATTGAGCAATCCTACGGTCGGATTGCCAGGCCCCCCATGGCTTTCGATCAACTGTGAGCCCATAATACCAAACTGAAAGAGTATTTCAGGAGAAACTGCGACATTCGCTCCCAGGTCGAGCATGTAGGTCGACCCCGACATCCTCGGCAGAATCCCGCATATGGCCGGACGGTCAATACCGTCGATGGTTCCAAGGACAAACTTGGAAGTTGCCATGAGCGCACCGGTATTGCCGGCACTGACGCATGCATCGGCAATACCTTCCTTGACCATGTTGATCGCCACCCTCATGGACGAGTCCTTCTTTCTTCTGATAGAGAGCGCCGGGGGATCATCCATGGCAACAATCTCGGAGGCCGACTGAATCGATATCCGGCCGGCATCCCCCGCACCGACCGCATCCAGTTTTTCCCTGATCCGCGTTTCCTGGCCTACCAGCATCAGCCTGATATCGCGATGTGCCTGGACCGCCGCAACCGATGCAGGCACAGTGACGTCCAGACCATGGTCACCGCCCATGGCGTCAATGGCAAGCGTAATCATGATGGTTTCGATGGGACCGTAGGTCGCATCAGGCCGGGGCGACTTGGCGTCTACTTCACCAGATTGGCAGGAGCGATTTTATTCCCCCGGTAATACCCTTCTCTGGTTACATGGTGCCGCCTGTGAAGCTCGCCCGTGGTTTCATCGATCGATAGCGTGGATGATTTGAGTCCGTCATGAGATCTTCGCATCCCTCGTTTTGACGGTGTCTTGCGATTTTGTTGAACAGCCATATATCCAGTTTCCAGAAGCGAAATGAGTCGTTCCACTCGTGCTTGACACGGCCCGCTGAAATGAGCCATGAGTGCTTGCTCAAAGGGCGGGAGAACTCATCAAGAATGAATGCAGATTCTGCGGGATTCAATCCGGACAGCCGGACTTTGAACCCTGAAAGTGGCCGGTAGTATAAGCTTTTTTCGAAATGCCGTCAAAATTCCTCGGGCAATTGTGTAGCGAGCAAATGAATTGTCCGGTTAAGTAGCACATAAACTGTCCGGTTTCA
>VYGS01000161.1 GCA_009841725.1 Gammaproteobacteria bacterium | reverse complement strand
TATATGGATTGCCCGGCCCATCCTGTCATCCGTCCGGCCGATCCGGCGGCAGCGCATTGTGTTCCGACTCCCCGATGCCGCCTCCAAGCGCCGCCTCGATGTCTCGGCCAGGCCGGCAATCGAGCCTCAACCGGTCACACCGGTTGAAGCGCATGAACGCCGAAAGCTCGGTTGTCAGCGCGTTCAGAAAGCGTTGGGGGAACCGCATGCCCGGCTCGGCCACGAAATTGCGGATCACCAGCACCTGTCCGTCCCGCTCTGCCTTGCAATCCAGCCTCGCGACGAGCCGGTCTTTCCACAACACCGGAAGGCAGAAGTAGCCGTACTTCCGCTTCTCCCGGGCCGTATAACACTCGATCTGATAGTCGAAACCGAACAATGCCAGGATACGCTTTCGCTGAATCACGAGGTTGTCGAACGGGGAGAGAATCCGAACCCGCGAGGACGGCCTGAACCGGCCAGGATGCTCCAGCACATCCACCCTGGCATGGCAGATCCTGTCACCCACCTGCACCCGCATCAGCCGACCCGATTCCTCCAGTTCCCGAAGCCTCTTCTGCACCCGAGGCCGGACTCCTGCCCGAAGATAGGCGATTTCGGATGCGGTTCCGAAACCGTTGGCATCGAGATATCGACCGATCAGGAAATCGGTCTGTTCCTCCGTACCCGGAAACGCGGTGTCCACCCAGTCGGGCAATGCCCGCTCCCGCAGGTCGTAGACCTTCTGAAAGCCGTCGCGACGGACAATCATCACTTCGCCTTCCCTGAACAGCGTTTCCAGCGCGGCCTTGGCCGGCTTCCACTGCCACATTAACCGCTTGCCGCCGGCGGGATCTTCGAAATCCCTGGACCGCAGCGGGCCCTCATGGCGAATACGGTCCAGAATCTGCCGTTTCAGCGCCGGATCCGCCTGGTGCCACAATCCGCCCTGCGCCCGGATGCGCTCCATGTCCGGCAAGTACATCCGGTAGTCCTCCATGGGCAGATAGGATGCCGCATGCGCCCAGTACTCGAATATTTTTCCCTGGGCCTGAAGCGTGTCGAGATGGGAAAGGCGATAGCGACGGTTCCGACTCCAGAGCACGTGGTGATGGGCCCGTTCGACCACCGATATCGTATCGATCTGGATATACCCGAGATGCCGGATGGCGGACCGGGTCGAATCGATCGGACGACCTGCCGAACCGGCCGGAAACACGCCCTGGCCATGCAGGGCGAGTGCACGGGCCCTGGCCATGCTGATCCGTTCAACTCTCATTCGGGGCTTTTCAGGGCAATAACGGCCTACCGCTCAGGCGGCGATGTCGACGGTTCACTCGACGCGCCCCGGGACTGCGGGGCATTCGGTCAATGGCACGCCATCCCCCACTTTTTCAATCGCCAGTAGTTGTAGGGCCACGGCGTGACAAATCCGACAGCCAGCATGATCGGGATCACCCACCACGTCAGGATCGCGCCGCCGGTCAAGGCCACATCCGTGGCGTTCATGGCCACTTCCATTCCGATCATCGAAATCATGCTCATTCCGACCGCCGTCCTGAACGACTCGGCCAGGCTCATTCCGCCGCGCAACAGGATAACGGTCTCCAGCGCGATGCTGGTCAGCAGACCGTTGACAATGGCCAGGGCCATGATCGCCAGAATCGGCCAGGGGATGCCCGTGAACTGGAAAAAGGCAATCGTGCCGAGATCCCCGATCGCGCAGCCGAGGAGGCACCAGGCCGTGTTGCGGGCGCTTCGCCGCCATGTGTGCCGACAACGCCAGTGAAAAGTCGGCGGAGACTCGGCGACAGCCCCGTTCATGCGCCCGGCCCTTCCCGGAGATGCTGCCACAGCATCTCCTCCCGACGGGGTCTCCCGTGCGGTCTTGCAGATTCCGGGGATTTCATGATCCGGCCTCCTCCCGCCCGATTGCCATGAAGTACTTGATGTCGATTATATCAGTTCGTCTTTTCGGTCGTCCGTCTCGCCGTACCGCAGCAGGGCCGGCTTGCGCAATCCCTCGTAGACCTGCTCGATATTGCGGTTGACGAGCTCGCCCTGCTGTGCGAACAGGGAGTTGCCGGCAAGATCGCTGTCGACCAGAAACGGACCGAAATCGCGCACTTCAAACAGCCACATCGCTTGGGCGATTCCCAACTCCTCGAGCCAATGCACGGAGCGGACCCTCCGGATGCCGCGTCCCAGCAGGGCCCCGGTCCCGTAGCCGACCGTTGTCAGGTACAGCGCGCCCCGAGGGGCCAGAATCTTCCGATAGTCTTCGGCGGGCATGCCGCCCTTCCCGATCACGACCTTCGTTCCGGTCGCATCCAGCCAGTTGCCCATGTACTTCGAGAACCGGAAGCTGGCAGTTGCCGTGACGGCGCCGATCCGATAGGAACCGTCGTCGTTCAGGGCCGCTGCGGGCGAACAGTGAAAATTCGCGTTCGTGACCTCCGCCAGCGGGACCGGCAATGCCTCGCCGCAGTTGAGTATCCGGTCGTAGACCCCCTCCCTGGCGGTGTAGACAACTCCGTTCAGATAGACGACCGATCCGGGCGTCAGCTTCGCCAGGGATTCGGACGAGGCCGGAAGATCGATCTCCACCTTCTCAAGCATAGCGTTTCGCCTCCGGGGATTCCGTCCCCTCCCATTCGACACCCTCCCGCCGGTAGTAGGGTGTGAACCACATGGGATCCGTCCGGTACGCGATGTGTCCGTCGGCGTGGATTCTCGCCGTCGCCCGCCGCGAAGACAGACAGAACGTGTGCACGCTGACCGGCATCCCGCCGGTATGGGTGAATCCGACCTCGATGTGCAGATCAACGGCCATGGAGGATCCGACAAACCCCATCGGCCCCATTCCGATTCCGTTGCCGGCTTCCATCAACTCAAGTTCCAGCTCGGCGATCCGGGGGTCCGGATTCCGATCCCCGACAACCCGCAGGCAGGCCGCCTGCTTGCCGAGCTGCATGCAGG